>CAZPET010000104.1:2335-4940 GCA_964585625.1 uncultured Syntrophomonadaceae bacterium | reverse complement strand
GCGGAATCGCTCAGGATGATTCGCCCTGTTTCCATGACGTAGCCGCGGTGGGCGGTGCGCAGGGCGATCTGGGCATTTTGCTCGACCAGCAAGATGGTGGTCCCCTGGCGGTTGATTTCTGCAATGATCTCAAATATGCCTAAAACAACAAGCGGGGCCAGGCCCATCGAGGGCTCGTCAAGCAGCAGCAGCCGCGGGCGCGACATGAGGGCCCGGCCGATGGCGAGCATCTGCTGCTCCCCGCCGCTCAAGGTGCCGGCGATCTGCTTTTCCCGCAGGGACAGCTGCGGGAAGGTCTCCATGACCTGGGTAAAGTCCTTCCTGATCGCCGCCTTATCTTTACGCGCGTAAGCGCCCATCTCGAGGTTTTCCCTCACAGTAAGGCGGGGGAAAACATTCCTGCCTTCGGGGACATGGGAGATCCCCATCTCGACTATTTTGTGCGGCGGGGTGCGGGAGATATCCTGATTGGCGAAGCAGATACTGCCCTCCTCCGGCCTCATTAAACCGGAGATAGTTTTTAGAGTTGTTGTTTTACCTACACCGTTGGAGCCGATCAGGGTAACGATCTCTCCCTCGCTGACGGCAACGTTGATCTGATGCAATACGCGGATATTGCCATACCCGGTAGATAGGTTTTCTATTCTCAGCAAAATTTTATCTCCCTTCAGAAAGGAAAAGTCAGGCGCTTTCTCCGAGGTAAGCCCTGATCACCTCTTCATTATTCTGCACTTCCCGGGGTGTACCCTCAGCAATCTTTTTCCCGTAATTCAAAACAGCCACCCGATCGGAAATTCCCATGACCACTTTCATATCGTGTTCGATCAACAAAATGGTTTTTTCCATCCCGTCCCGGATCTGCCTGACCAGATCCATCAGGGTTATGGTCTCCTGAGGGTTCATCCCGGCTGCCGGTTCATCCAGCAGCAGAAGCACCGGATCGGTGGCCAGAGCCCGCGCTATTTCCAGGCGCCGCTGCTCTCCATATGAAAGGTTACAGGCTTTCTCGTCTTTTTTCTCTTCCAGCCGGACAAAGGCCAGCATCCCCAGGGATATTTTCAGGGCCCGGGCCTCTTCCTTTTTGCAGCCGGGAGTCCTCAAGATTGCCCCAAGCAGCCCGGTCCCGGTCCGGCAGTGCTGTCCAATCAAGACATTGTCCAGGACACTCATCTGCCCGAAAAGGCGGATATTCTGGAAAGTCCGAGCAATCCCTTTCGGAGTGATCTGGTAAGGCTTCAATCCGTTGATTCTCTGTTTGTTGAAATAGATCTCCCCCCCGGTGGGGTTGTAATGACCGGTAAAAAGATTGAACAGGGTTGTTTTCCCGGCCCCATTGGGCCCGATGAGGCCGACGATTTCTTTCCGGTCAATCTGGAAATCAACATCTTCCAGAGCCATCAGCCCGCCGAAGCTGTGACAGATGCCGGTAGCTGTTAAGATCGATTCTGGTGGCAAAACGGTTCCTCCTTCACGTATCATCACGGGAGCGCCTCTGCAAACTGCTTTTAAATTTGGAGCGTAACCGCTGAAAATATAATTTTACCTTGGGAGCGCTGTTTGCCTGCGGCTGCCCCAGAATCCCCTGCGGTCTAACCCGCATCATCAACACCAGAATGGCCCCGTAAATAAGCAGTCTCAAGGCGCCACTGGCACGCAGCAGCTCAGGAATGACTGTCAGGAGTCCTGCGCCGATAAAGGCGCCCCACATGTTGCCAAGCCCTCCCAAAACAACCATGCATAAATGCTCGATGGATTTCATGAAGTTGAAGGTGTTTGGATGGAGGAAGCGCAAATAGTGTGCAAGAAGGCCCCCGCCGAGGCCGGCGAAGAAAGCCCCCACACCGAAACAAAGGGTCTTGTAGTAGGTGGAGTTGATCCCCATTGAATCCGCCGCAGTTTCATCCTCGCGGATGGCAATGAGCGCCCGGCCGATTCTAGACTTGATGATCCGGTTGAGGATAAAAACGGTAAAGAGGACGGCAAGCACCACCCAGAGCAGGGTTGTCTCTTTGGGAATGCCCCTCAAACCTACCGCACCGCCTGTAATTTCAAGGTTAAGGCAGACAATGCGGACGATTTCGCCAAAACCGAGTGTGGCGATGGCCAGGTAATCACCCTTAAGCTTTAGTGTGGGGATGCCGATGATCACGCCAAAAATAGCGGCGAAAAGACCGCCGCACAACAGCGAAAGGATAAAGGGAAAACCAAAATGAAGTGTGACCAGGGCGGAAGCGTAAGCCCCCAGGCTCATGAAAGCGGCATGGCCGATAGAGAGCTGGCCGGTATAGCCCAGGATCAAATTCAAACTGGTGGCCATGATCGTATTGATACCTACCATAATAATGAGCTGCATATAATAGGCGCCGATCAGTTCTTGTAAAAAGAGCTGTATATTATCAAAAATAACCAATGTTTATTTCACCTTCTTAGCGCACTTCCAGAGATTATACTTTTTCCTGGGCCGGGCTGCCGAGCAAGCCGGCAGGCTTAAAAAGAAGCACGATGATCAGCAAAGTAAAGGCCACGGCATCGCGGTATTGCGATGAGATATAGGCGGCACCCATCACTTCGACAATACCCAAAAGAATTCCTCCCAGCATGGCCC
>CAZPET010000104.1:0-2325 GCA_964585625.1 uncultured Syntrophomonadaceae bacterium | reverse complement strand
CCTCCGGCCTGCAGGCCTTCGGCACGATGGTGATATTGCCGATGCCCCCGAGGACAGCGGCGACGAAGCCTTTCAAACCGGGCATCAAGCCCATTGCGGGTGTGACGGTGCGAAAATAGATTCCCACCATCACTCCGGCAGCCGCCCCGAGAGCCGATCCAATGGCAAAGGTAATTGTAACTATTTTATTGATATTGATGCCCATCAAGCTGGCCGTATCTTTATCCTGGGCCGTTGCCCGCATGGCTTTGCCGATTTTTGTTTTTTGTACAAAAAACGTTAGTCCGATCATCAGCACGAAAGAAGACAATAACACAATTATTTCCACCCGGGAAATAATAAAGAGAGATGTCTGATATACTTTTGTTTCAAAGGGGCTGGGGAAATTATAAGGTTGTGATCCCATAATCAAAAGGGCCAGGTTCGATAAAAATATGGAGGCGCCGATGGCGCTTATGAGCGCCGCCAGCCTGCTTGAGCGCCGCAGGGGGCGGTAAGCCAGGTACTCAATGGTTACACCCAGGAGGGCGGCCAGCGCCATGGCCAGAAAAAAGGCCAAAATAAACGGCACCTTGAGAACCGTTACCAGGATCAATCCCGCAAAAGCACCGAACATGTAGATCTCGCCGTGGGCAAAATTGATCAGTTCAATAATTCCGTAGACCATGGTATAGCCCAGGGCGATGAGAGCATAGGTGCTGCCCAGGATCAGGCCGTTCATCAACTGTTGAATAAACATGGGTTCACCTCTGACTGCTTGAACAATTTTTGGAGGAGGGCAGGGTGTTTTGCCCTCCTCCTCATAAACCTGTCCTGAAATAAGAACTGTTACCTGATGCGCACGAACTTGCCGCCTTCTACTTTAAGAATCAAAACGTCCTTGATTGTATCTCCCTCTTCATCAATGCTGGTTTTGCCGGTAATGCCCGGAAAATCCTTGGTGGCGGCAATACCTTCGCGGATCTGCTCCGGGGTGGTTCCTTTTGTTTTGATGGCATTGATCACGATGCGGGCGGCATCATAACCCTGAGCGGCAAACATGTCCGGCTCCTCGCCGTATTTATCCTTGTAGGCGGCAACGAAATTCTGCACCGCCTCAGTGGGGTCATCGGGGTAGAACCCGGAGGTAGCCAGAGTTCCTTCAACCGCTTCACCACCGATATCGATGAATGCTACATTGCACAGGCCGTCTGCGCCGAGTATCTGGACATCCAGCCCCACCTCCCTGGCCTGCTGGGCGATCTTGGCCGCTTCGGTGTAGTAGCCGCCGATGTAAAGGCAATCAGGCTCGCTCTGCTTGATCTTGGTCAGCTGCGGTTTGAAGCTTTCGTCATTATCCATGAAGCTTTCGATAATTACAACTTCAGCAAGTTCCTTGGCCTTGGCTTCAAAGGAATCCTTCAGCGATACCCCGTAGTCGTTGTTTGTATAAAGGATGGCAAATTTGCTCAGCCCCAGCTCGTCAACTGCATACTGGGCCATCTGTTCGATCTGTGCTTCGTCGGAGAGGCAATTCCGGAAAAGATAGTCATTGTCAAGAGTCAGCCCTGCAGCTGTGGATGAAGGAGAGATCGCAGGAATTTGGGCTTCTTTGACATAGGGCCCACCCGCCTCTGTTTCGGAGCTTAAAACCGCCCCGATGATTACATCTACCTTGTCAACGTCGAGCAATTTTTGAAAAGCATTGGCGGCCTTGGTCCAATCTCCTTCCGTATCTTCAGAGATCAGCTTCAAGGTAATGTCACCCAGTTCCCCGGAGCTGTTGGCTTCTTCAACGGCAATCTCCACGGCATGAAGAATGTTGGTTCCGTAATTGGCTGCTCCGCCGCTCAGCGGACCGACTGTGCCAATTTTAACCTCGGTTGTCCCGTCCTCGCCGTTGGCAGGCTCTTCGGGAGCACAGCCTGCGACCGCCAAAAGCAGGGCCAGGCAAACAAAAACCGCCGTGAACATGATCATCTTTTTCTTTCTACAAGTCATCTCATTTCCCCCTTGTTTTTAATTGTTCTTTTTTTGATAAACCCTCCAGAATTCCAACCCGCTTTTTTATATAAATCTACCCCTTGCAGAGCTCCCCCTCCTCCCGCCTGATAATTAAAACGAAGATCGTTTTTGGGTTGAGATCGTAATGGTAGGCAGTCTACAAAGAACGATGATATTAAAAGATCTAATATTCAACATCCATTCAAAAAATCCTTCTTTCGGAAAAAATTATTATTAAATTTTTTGCAAGCAGCCGGTTACCGGGTGATTATAATCACGGTTCGCTTTCAAATACGAAAAAAGAAACGAAAAAAGATATTGTAATTAAAATATATATATGTT
>CAZPET010000103.1:0-6295 GCA_964585625.1 uncultured Syntrophomonadaceae bacterium | reverse complement strand
CGATCAAGTTTAACTCTCCTTTTTACCGGTTGTCGTGGACCAAAAACCTCAAGAGCTTTTATGGCGCCCCCACAGCCGCCGCAGCAGGCCAAACGCGGCAGCCGTCCGGGCCTGGGCATAGATCGGCGTCTGCCGGGAGGGCGCCGGGATCAGGCCGAGAGCGGCTCCCCGGTGCCAGAGAGAGGCATGAGCAGCAGTTGAAGGAGGCCTTGCAAAGAACGGTAAGTCCAGGCTGTTCTTCTCTTCGGAACGGCGTTTGTTCAAGACGATCGAAAAGCTACCCCCGTCCCGAAGCCCTTCAAACAAAACCATGAAGTAGCTCTCTTCAAGCCGCATCAGAAGCTCCAGATCGCTGTGAACCGGGGCGCCGTTCACCCGGCGGACCAGGTCGCCGGCACGCAAACCCGCCCGGGAGGCGGCGCTCTGCGGCAGGACCGCCATCAAGGGAACGCCTTCCGCCGTGGATCGATAGCGGGCCCTGCGCGAGTGTTCAATGCGGTTTCCGTAATGGATCACCGCTTCATGGCCCAGGGGAGCAAAAAGCACCCCTGTCAGGGTGAGCCAGGGATAGAATTCTGATGCCAGGGCCAGGCCGATCAGGAGAACACTGTATAAACTCAGGAACCGGGCCGTGCTCGCCGATTTTTCACGGGGGGAGGAGGAGAGAGCCAGATCGGAATAGCCGAGCGCGGCCATGGCGGGAAAAGCAAGGTACTGCAGTGTCTGCCCCGGTTCCAGCTCCAGGACCGGCTTGATCAGCGGCCACCATTCCGGCATGCTCACACCCTGGATCTCTGACTCCAGGACCACGGTGGCCAGAAGCGCCGCCAGGGGAATGGGCCAGAAGCGCTGCAGGCTGAAGGCGCCGACTACTTCACCGTCGGCCCGTTTAAAATAGAGCGGGCTGCTCCCCCGGTGCCCGCCGAAGTAGATCAACATTGCCTCTATCAGGTGGAGCAAACCGATCAGCGCCAGCAGGGCGGGGATATGGATCTCCAGGAGGGAAGCCACCGGCGCATACTCAGCCAGGGCCGGGAAAAGCGGCAACAGAAGAAAGCGCAGGGCCAGCACCGCCAGGGCGACAAGCCCTCCGGCATATGAAAAACAGAGGTAACGGGGATGAATCAGCAGCAACAGCAGCGCCACCGGCCAGATAAAGAGCAGGCCGATCTGCGTCAGGGAGAGGCCCAGCAGGAGCATGACCAGGCTCGCCAGCAGGCCTCCTAAAATTCCCAGCATGGTAGAAACAACAACCTGCCGGCCCACCGGGTTGATTGTCCGGCCAAATAGTTTCTGTTCCATGCCGGCAGCGCGGCGGTACTGCAGATAGACAAGCAGCACCACCACCCAGAATATCGGAAGCGACTGGATCAACGTGGCCAGCACTATCTTACCCAGCTCCAGGATCAGAGCGCTCAATTGGCTTTGCCCCCCAGATCAGACCAGATCCCGGGTTGCCCGATCAACTCGACTGCCCGGCGCAGCTGTGGATCGCGCTCCCGGGCAATCTTCTCAAAGGCCTCCCTGAGCCGCACCCAGGTCAATTCATCAAAATTGCCGCTTGCTTCCAGCCCGGCTGCGGTTTGAAATGATCCCAGTGCTGCAGCGGTGGCCTCGTCGAAGTAACCTCCGCAGCCGGGCTCATAACCGAGCTCCACCAGCATCTCCTGGAGCATCTGGACATTGGAGCCGTAATCGCCTCCGGCAAGAGGTCCGGGGAAAAAATAGCGGTAGTATCTCAGCAGCAGCGGCATTTCCACCACAATATCGGGCTCCAGGCCTGATCCGTTGATATCTCTTCCGGCAGGAGTGAGGTAGCGGGCCACGGTCAGCAGGAGGGCGTTGCCCCCGGAAAGATTCTCCAGCTGCTGCACTGTAGCCTTGCCGTAGGTTTTAACCCCGACCAGTAAAGCCGCTCCCCGATCCTGGAGCGCTCCGGCGAGGATCTCCGCCGCGCTGGCAGTATCCTCATTAACCAGGACCACGATAGGGTAATCCTTGCCCGGCGAAGCGGATTGATAGATGTCACGGATCTCCTCGTCCCTCCCCAGCAGGCGGGTGATCTCCCCTTCGGGGACGATCAGCCCGGCCACCTTGACAGCCTCCTCAACCTGGCCACCGGGGTTGTCGCGCAGGTCAAGGATCAATCCCTTATGCAGCCCCTCGCTCTCCAAAAGACGCAGCTTCTCGGAAAAGGATATTCCGGTATTGCTGTCAAAATTACTGATCCGGAGGTAGCCCAGCCCGGGCTTCTCCCAGTGCGCGGAGACGGTTTCAATCTTGACCTCGTCGCGCACCAGGGTCAGGTTAAGTTCATCTTCCCGGCCGGGCCGCTTGATCGAGAGGGCCACGCTGCTCCCTTTTTCCCCGCGCAGGATCTCCGCGGCGCGCTCTACCCCCAATCCAAACAGTTCCCGGTTGCCCGCCCGGCAAATGCGGTCGCCGGGAAAGATTCCCGCAGCAGCTGCGGGGCTGCCGGGAATAGTTTCAAAAACAACGACCTCATCGTCGACTTCGATAATGCGCACCCCGATGCCGCCAAATGAACCGTTTGTCTGGATGAGAAAATTTTTCAGCTCCCGGGCATCGTAAAATCCGGTGCGGGGATCGCCAACGGCCTCTATCGCGCCGCGAATCGCCCCGCGGATCACTTCAGAAAAGTCAACCGGGTAAAGATAGTGATCATTAATGCGCTCGAGCACTTCCATAAATAGGTCCCATTCCCGGTCCAGGGATTCCGGGACAGCAAGCTCCTGCTGGTGACCGGCTGGAGCAGTTGAAGCTGCTTTAGAGGTGCCGAGATAAAATGCGGCCAGGTTTGTCCCGGCCAGAAGCAGTAAAAACAGGACAACAAGGCACCAAAAACGTTTTTCCTTTAGCTGAAGCTTCAGTTTTTCCATGACTGGTTTATGACCCCCTCTCCCATGCGGGTCTATCTAAAATTATTATAACCTCCGCCCGCAGAAAAGACCAGTAAGGAGAAAAGGCTCTGAAACGGTACAAGCAAAGCCCCGGCAGGCGGCCGGGGCAGTTCTTTACTATGAAACAGCTTTCTTTTAGAGGTAGGACATGGGGTTGTAACGGTGATCCGGAGCACCGCTTGGATAATAACGGTAGGGAGGCTTGTTATATTCCCGCACCTCAAAATGGAGATGGACGCCGGTGCTGTTACCGGTGGTGCCGGCCCTGCCGATGCGCTGGCCGCGGCTGACTGTCTGACCTACACCTACCAAATATGAGCTTAAATGTGCGTAGAGGGTGGCAGTACCGCCGCCGTGATCGATAATTATACAGTTGCCGTAACCGCCGTTCCACCGGGCCAGGATTACCTTGCCGCTTTCTGCCGCAAGGATATAATTGGCCCTGCCATAAGTCGCGATATCCACCCCGCCGTGCCAGGAAGTAGCGCCGGTAAAGGGATCGCGGCGCCAGCCGAATCCGGAGCTGACCCAGGTGGCCGGTTCGATCGGATAGCAAAGCTTGCCGCTTACACCGCTGCCCCCGCTACCCCCGCTGCCGCGCATCAGATCCCGGATGATGTTTTCCAGCCTCTGGGATTCCTGCTCCAGGTCTTTAATGGCCTTTAAGTTGCGGGCAATCTCCTGCTGCAGTTCCTTCAGCACCGTCTCCCGGGTGGAGACAACCCTGCTGACCTCATCCTGATGAGCCAGGGTCTGGCGGCGCATTCCCTCAAGCCTGTTCTTCTGCTGCTCCAGCTCCTCTTTCATGGCCTCGATCCGGTCGCGTTCGGCGCGGATCTCCTCCACCAGGCGCTGGTCGTTGGAGGCGATAATCCGGAGGTTGTTGAAGCGGGTCAAAAAGTCGCCGAATGAAGAGGCCCCCAGGAGAACATCTATGTAAGAAACATAGCCCTGCTCGTAAATAGCCCGCAGGCGGCGCTTGAAAAGACCTTCTTTATAGGCGAATTCTTCTTCAGCACTGGCCAGGTCGGCTTCAGCCTGAGCAATCTCCTCTTCGGTAACGGCGATTTCCCGGTTGATCCGCTCCAGCTCGGACTTCAGCTCCCGCAGGCGGTGGTCGAGTTTGTTCAGCTCTCCTTTTAATTCCGCCTCGCTCTTTCGCTGCTGCTTGAGGCTGCTCTGCTGCTGTTCAAGCTGCCGGTCGATCTCCTGCTTCTCCTGCTGCTTTTTATCGAGCTCAGAAGCAAAAGCCGGTGCCACCGCTGTAACAAAGGTAAGCAGCACCAGGATTGCCATCAAAATTACATAGAGTTTATGACGCCGCATGTTAATCCCTCCCGGATATCATAGCTACGCTACTTCGACTACACCCGTAAATATCGATCCATCGAGAAGGCGCTCCCCAGGATTCCCAACCCGGTCCCCAGGGGGATCAGATATTTGCTCAGCTCACCCATGATCGGGGAAGCAGGGAGCAGGGTAAGAAACATCAGGTTGTTCGCCGCGACCCACTCCAGGGAAGCCCGGTAGATATAATAAAGCCCGGCCAGCGGCAGGACCGCCCCGAGGAGCCCGATGATCAGGCCTTCCAGGACAAAGGGCCAGCGGATAAACCAGTTCGTCGCGCCCACATATTTCATGATCATGATCTCCCGGCGGCGGATAAAAACGGTCAGCTTGATCGTATGGGCAATCAGGAATATTGCCGTGATCGCGAGACCGACCATCAAGAACAACCCTACCAGCTGCACCGCCCGGGTGGCTGTAAAAAGCCTGTCTACAGTTGCTTTTCCATAATCAACCTTGGCCACTGCGGGATAACGGGCCAGCTCTTCCGCTACCGCGCCAACCGACTCGGGATGGTGGGTCCGCAGCTCAAAAGAGTCGGGTAGAGGATTTTCCTCCGCAGTTTCGTATCCTTCAACAATATCACCCATCTGCTTCTTCAGACGCTGCAGGGCTTCGTCCCTGGAAACAAAGCGGACCTCGGCCAGGGAGCTGTGGGCCACCAGCTTTTCGCGCAGTTCATTACGTTCAGCCAGAGTAGCCGTATCTTCGACATAAAGGACGATCTCCACCTGTTCTTTGACGTTTTCGGTGATATGGTTCAGGTTCAGATTCACCAGCATGAAACCGCCAAGCATCAGCAGGGTAACCACGACCACCCCGATCGAGGCAATCGTCATCCACTTGTTCCGGTAAAGGCTGCGCAGGGCTTCGCCCCAGGCATAGAGCAATCCTTTATAACGCACCGGCGTAAACCCCCTTTTCCTCGTCCGCGGCCAGTCTCCCCTTGTCCAGGAGAATGACCCGCTTCTTCAGACGGTCGACAATTTCACGATTGTGCGTCGCTACGAGGACGGTGGTGCCGCGGATATTGATCGATCGCAGGATATTCATGATTTCATAGGAGTTTTCGGGATCGAGGTTGCCGGTGGGCTCATCGGCTATAATCATTGCCGGGCGGTTGATGATGGCCCGCGCCAGCCCGATACGCTGCTGCTCGCCGCCTGAAAGGTCGCACACCCTGGCGTTGGTCTTCTCCGGCAGCCCGACCAGATCAAGAACATAGGGGACCCGGCGTTTGATTTCACGATTGGAGGCTCCGGTAACCTGCATGGCAAAAGCAATATTCTCAAAAGCGGTGCGCTCTTCGAGGAGGCGAAAATCCTGAAAGACCATCCCGATATTGCGGCGGAGGTAGGGTATCCGGTAGCGCGGCATCCGGGCCAGATCGTGGCCGAAAACTTTCAAGGATCCCTTTACCGGGACAATCTCCCGGATGATCATTTTAAATAAAGTTGATTTTCCCGCACCGCTCGCACCGATAATAAAGACAAATTCACCGCGGTCAACAGTAAAGTTCAGATCATCCAGAACATAGTCGCTGCTCTTCTCGTAACGATGATACAGTGCTTTGGCTTCTACCATTTTTAAACCTTCCCCCGACTTAACATAAGCTTAATATTTTAGAACATTATTCGACATGGGAAGGCTTATTCCTGCTAATTTATTAAAAAATATTAACTTTTACCAGGGATAATCTGGCTATGCAGTCGTAATCTGTGAAAGTGGGAGTTTTCGGCAAGAAATGTGCGGCTTGGAACCGAATCCAGGCGAAAAACGTCTATCCAAGGAGAACGTCCCGGCATGGCCGGGCGGGCTCATCATGTCTGACAGCGGGTAAACTTCTGTCAATGGGAGCCCTTCATTTCCCTGAAGCCCTCGCCGTGTACTTCGCCGGCATTGCCAATAATAACAAAGGCCGCCGGATCAAGTTCATAAATCAGCTCTTTTAGCCGGGCTACCTGCGGGCGGGCGAGGATGAACCAGGCGGCAATAAAGAGAGGCAGGTTCAACACCGCTATGGTTAA
>CAZPET010000102.1:0-6332 GCA_964585625.1 uncultured Syntrophomonadaceae bacterium | reverse complement strand
CATCAAGATAAAAACAGCCGAACAGCGAGATGATCAGGGCCGCGGCCAGGGCGGTTCCCTGGGCAAAGTTCATTCGACGCATTCTTTTTACGGGGTATACTTTTCCGGATGAAACCTTTTCGCTTAAAAACAGCTTCTCTTTAAAAATGTTAAGTAGAAATACGCAGAGCAGGGCGATAATCAAAACCAGGGTCGGGAGCATGGAAAGGTATGATTTCATACTGATAACGCTTTCTACGTAATTGCTGTCCCGAACGAGAATGAACGGCAGAGCAAGGATGACCACGGCTATATTGATCATGAAAACGGCAAATGAATAGCGGTTGGCTGTTTTCCACAACGGATCAAGCATCTCCCGGTTTTCGCCAATGATTTCATGATCCCTGGTGGTAGTCCGGCATGTATTGGTCAGGAAAAGCTCCGTGGTAATACTGGCGATGACAAAAATAAGCATGATTCCGAAACCGAGCACCGGACGGTAAAAGGCATAAGCTGTGGTGAAGAGGCAGATCAATCCGGCCAGGGCCAGCGCCGCGGCAAGATACGAGAAATTCTGAAACCTGGCGATACTGCTGTTGACGATTCGCCGGATCTGTTTTTCTACCCTGGCCGCATGTTTTTCCGGTTCCCGATCTGATTGCGGGATGCGCTCGCCGCGCAGTATCTCGTCGCTGGTCACCTCAAACAACTCCGCCAGCGCCGGGATGATGGTAATCTCCGGATACCCTTCATCGCGCTCCCACTTGCTGATTGTTTTGTTGGAGACGTTCAGCCGGTTGGCCACCTCTTGCTGAGTCATCCCCCTGGATTTTCTCAATGCCGCGATAAATCCGCCAATGGTTTTTTGCTCCATGAGTAACCGCCCCTTTTTTTTGACGTTTATGAGCAGCGTTAATCAAATTCTACGACCGGAAGACAACCAATGCAACCCATGATTTAGCGACTCTGTCTACGAACCGTAGAAAAACCGATTCAGGGAGGCTTATTGTAAAACGCTTCGAAAAAGGAAATGTACCACCATTGTTTACCACTCTTGAGTGCTATCCCAGCAGAGAAAAAGCGTCGCAAAGAGGATTTTCCATTCTAAAGTAAAAGATATCTTTACAGATGATTGCCAGGTGAATTCCGATAAAATCGAATGAGAAACATAAAGTTGGAAAGGGAGGGGATTTTGGCATGAAAGAAAAGAAGGCTATTAACAATGTACCGGATGTCCGGGATGAACTGATAGAAGAAGTAAAAGCAGCGAAACAAAAAAAGAAAGCCCGCATGCGGCGTAGATGGACGGCTATCGCAGCTTGTGCCGCACTTTTACTCGGTATTGGTTTGCTGATGATCCACAGGGATAAAAATAAAAACCCACCCTCAGGAGCTATTATGGACGTAATTTATCCAAAAGCCTATGCTTTTGATGACTTTGACGCGCAGAGAGAGGTACACGAACAAAACCCTGTTGACGATAGCTTTATTGCCGCGCTCAAGGACTTTTCCTACAAGACAGGTTCCTTTATCCTCAAGAACGCCGGGAAAAACATTAATTACTCACCCCTTTCGCTGTATTATGCTCTTTCCCTGGCAACCTCCGGTGCGAAAAGTGACACGGAGGTTCAATTAATTGCTCTGTTGAGTGTTCCTGGTACTCAATTCCTTTCGGAGCAGTGTGGAAACTTGTACCGGACACTATACAGAGATAATGAAATCGGCAAGCTAAAAATCGCAAATTCTATTTGGATGGACGATGATATGAACGGTGATCCGGTTGTATTCAATGACGATTTTGTAAAACATGCAGCTGCGAATTTCTACGCAAGCTCGCACAGCGTGGATTTTGCCAGTGATGCAACCGGAAAAGCGATGGCTGATTGGATATCAACCAACACAAACGGCACGCTGTTTCCAAAGATTGAAACAGATCCCGAGCAGATACTGTCTATACTTAATACGGTTTATTTTTACGACCAGTGGATTGACCGTTTTGACAAAAATAAAACCGCCGCGGATGTTTTTCATCTTTTGAACGGCAGTGATGTAAAATGCGATTTCATGAATCAATCTTTTGGCTCGGCGGGCTTTATAAACGGGGAGGGGTTTACCCGTGCGGGTTTGGGGCTAAAAAATGGAGGTCAAATGGTATTCGTTCTACCCGATGAAGGTGTCTCGCCTTACGAGCTGCTTTCATCCCCCGGGCAAATGCGAGAAATTTTTGAGGGCGGAGAGGTCGGCCACGGTCACGTAATATGGAAAATACCCAGGTTCAGTTCCAGTTCAAAGCTTGCCCTGAACGATGTGCTCAAAAGCCTTGGCGTAAGCGCCGCTTTTACAGCCGATGCAGATTTCACCGGTATTACTGATCACACCGCTTTTATTTCCGATGTGCGCCAGGAAACACACATTGCTATCGACGAAAATGGCGTGGAAGCGTCTGCCTTTACCCAGATTGATTATTGTGGCGCGGCGCCGCCGGAAGGCCGCGCTGAAATGATCCTCGACCGCCCTTTTATCTATGGTATCACGGCACAAAACGGTAGCCTGCTGTTTGTGGGTGTGTGCGAGAATCCTGCTGCATAACAATTTTCCATTTTGCTCTTAACAGCCGGGGGGCCATCAGGTAAGGAAAGGATATGCGCCGCTATTGTTGAATGAGGAGATATAAAGTTTTAGTGAGGTGATCTGATGCTTAAAGAATTCAAAGAGTTTGCCATGAAAGGCAACGTCATGGACCTGGCCATCGCCGTGATCATCGGCGGGGCCTTCGGCAAAATCGTTACCTCGCTGGTTAACGATATCCTCATGCCGGTCCTGGGGATCCTCCTGGGCAGGATCAATTTTGCCGATTTGAAATATGTAATCACCCCGGCGAGCGGCGATGTCGCTGAAGCGGCTTTCAGGTACGGCGCCTTTATCCAGTCCGTCATCGACTTCCTGATTATCAGCTTCTCCATCTTTTTGTTTGTAAAATTTCTCTCGTCGTTCAAGAAAAAGGAGCCCGCGGAGGAGGAGCCGCCTGCTCCCGAGGCTCCCGGCAAAGAAGAAGCGCTGCTTGCCGAAATCCGGGACCTGCTCAAAAACAGGTGACAGGGGGACGGTTTCCTGTCACCTGATCTGGCAACTCTGCTGTTCCCACATTTCCTGAACGGCATGCTGTTTCCTTTCTTTGGAGGAGGCACAATTTATCTTATGAACCATAAAGATTTTAAGGAGCTAATGGAGGCGCAGGTCTGGAGATTTGCCAGGACCTACGCTAATAAGTGCCCGCACGAGTATATCTTTCTTTCGCAGCTTGACCAGGAAGTACGGGAACAGTGTATCCAGGCGGCACGCTTTATCCGCGAAGCGGGCTTTCTGGCTTATTATTATTCAAGAAAAGGGTTTTATTTCATTTGCAGCGATTATTATTACTGGACCATGGATGACCCGGTTGAATCAACTACGATTATCAATCGGGCGTTTTTGGCAGATTATTGTTTGAACGAGCGGCGGTGGGAATGGAAAGGTAAAAAATTATAGTGACAGGGGACTGTTCTCTGTCACCTTTACTGCCTGTTTTACGGCCTCCGAACCAACGATCCCTCAATCCTCCAATCTACACGCTCATCTATACCCGCAGCGTACGGGCGTAACGGTCAAACTTACATCTCCTGAGGCAAATTTCTCCGCAGAATAGCTTCGGAATCAATTAACGTTTACCGGATTCAGAATGAGAACAGGAGGTCAAGCGATGTTGCCGGCAATGGAAGTCAAGAATCTGGTCAAGAGTTTCGGTCATGTGCGGGCGGTGGACGGATTAAGCCTGGCCGTGCGTCCGGGGGAGATCTACGGCCTGCTCGGGCCCAACGGCTCGGGGAAAACGACGCTGATCCGCTTGATTACCGGCTTGCTGAAACCTGCGGCGGGGATAGTGACAGTCTTGGGACAGCGGATGCCGGACAAAAGGGCGCTTGCAGCCGTCGGCTACATGACCCAGGCCGGGGCCCTCTATGAAGATTTAACCGTCCGCGAAAATATCACCTTCTTTGCCAGGATGTGCGGGGGAGTGACCCGGGACCGGGTCGGGGAGATGCTCGCCCTGGTCGAGCTGCAGGACCGCGCCGGCTCCCTGGTGCGGCAGCTCTCCGGCGGGATGAAACAGCGTGTATCCCTGGCCTGCGCCCTGGTGCACCGGCCGCGGCTGCTTCTTCTGGATGAGCCCACGGTCGGAGTCGATCCCCAACTGCGCGTCTCCTTCTGGGAATACTTTCAACGCCTGGCCGGTGAAGGCGCAGCCCTGCTGGTATCAAGCCACGTCATGGACGAAGCTGCCCGCTGTCACCGCCTTGGCCTGATCCGGCAGGGCAGGCTGCTGGCGGAAGGAACCCCGCCGGAGCTTCTGGAGCGGGTCGGCGCCGCCTCTCTGGAAGAAGCCTTCTTGAAATTTATCGGAAGGAAGGATGCAGGCAATGAAACGGTCGCTTGAACGTATATTGACGCTGGCTTTCCGGGTGATCCGGCAGGTGAGCCGGGACCGCCGCACGGTGGCTTTACTGCTGATCGTTCCCATCCTGGTCCTGGTCCTCGGTTTCGTGCTGTTCCGGTCAGAGCCTGCGCCCGTGGCGCTGGGCGTGGTGAACCGGGACACGGGCCTGGCCGCCCCGGATGCGGGCATTCTCTCCCTGGGGCTCTTGATTTTCGAAGAGCTCTCCGCAGGCGGACATATCGAGGTGAAGGAACTGCCGCCAGAAGAAGATATCGAGAAGTTTCTGGAAAGCGGTGCGGCGGACGGTGTGCTGGTGCTGCCTGTTGGTTTTTCCGCCAACTTCTTCCGGGAGCGGCGGCTGGAGCTTGATCTGCGCCTGGAGGGGACCAGTCCCGGTCGCAACGCCCTCCTCACCGGGCAGGTAACCGGGGCCGCCGCCAGGGTTCTGGCCGGATTGGCCGCAGGCGGCGGGATGGCAGCACCGGCCCCGGGTGGCGGCGGCATGGCGGTACCGCCGGTAACCATAGCGGCCTCCTATCTCCATGCCGGACCGGAATTTGACACCATGGATCTTGTGGCCCCGGCTTACATTGCCATCCTGGCCATGTTCTTTGTCTTTCTGCTGACCTGCGTCTCCTTCCTGCGGGAACGCACCCAGGGGACCATGGAGCGGCTTCTGGCCACACCGGCTACGCGCCGGGAGATCGTGCTCGGTTACATGAGCGGGCTGGGTCTCTTTGCCCTCTTCCAGGGCGCCGTGATCACATTTTTCACCGTGTGGGCGCTGCGGATTCACTACCTGGGCAGCCTGGGCCTGCTCTTTATCGTGGTGGCCCTGCTGGCGGCGGTGGGAGTCAGCCTGGGCATCCTCGCCTCCGCTTTCGCCCGCAACGAGTTCCAGGTAGTGCAGTTCATCCCCCTGCTGATTATCCCGCAGGCGTTGCTCGGCGGAACCTTCTGGGCGGTGGAGGACATGCCGGCCTGGTTGAAACCGGTCTCTTACCTGATGCCGATCACCTACGCCAACAGGGCGCTGCGGGAGATCATGCTCAAAGGGTGGGGGCTGCTCGAGATCTGGCCCTCCCTGGCCATCCTGGCGGGGTTTGCCGTCCTGCTTACTTTGCTGGGCGTATTGACCATGCGCCGTGAAATTGCCTGAGGTGACAGGGGGCGTGTGTCTCTATTGGCTGCTGCGTTCTTTGGGATGCGGATTTGGGCGGGCATGCACCCCTAATTTTTCGCGGGAGGTCGTTATGAATAAAAAAGGTACCGTTGTTATTGTTATTTTGATTTCCGTCATTATCCTGTTCACCTGCATCAACCTGGCCGCAATCACAAGGCTGAACAATCGCCTGGCCGAGATGCAGGGGCATATTGATTCCCTGCGCTTCGATATTCACAATGAACTCAGCGGAGTATCTCATATATTCCAGGCAATGCAGGAGCAGGCAGGCTGGTGGGAGCCCGGAGAACTTGAATTAATTGAAACGGGTCCGGAGCAGGCCTCGGTAAGGGTCGGATGGTATTTAAGGGATTACCGGGTCGGGAGCAAGGTCTTCATCAATTACCGCCGGCAGGGAGAAGAGGAGTATACCGCCCTGGAAGCCGGGGATGGCTCCAGCGGCCATTTCCATGTTCTCCTGAACCTGGAATTCAATCCTGAACCGCAGTGGTCACATGGTTTTTCACGATCCCAGCATGGGTTTGGAAGCCCTCCGGATGAAATAATCGAGAAAGTGGTGCCAGATTATGACCCCCAACCGCACTACGAATACTACATATCAACCCTCGACGAGGGCGAAATCCGGACCGGTGATGTGGAGAGCCTGCACCTGGATAAGCTGTTCTACGGGTATTACAGCTGTCTTCACAGTCATTT
>CAZPET010000101.1:4003-6407 GCA_964585625.1 uncultured Syntrophomonadaceae bacterium | reverse complement strand
GGTGCAGCACGCCATCA
This sequence comes from uncultured Syntrophomonadaceae bacterium, assembly GCA_964585625.1. GTDB lineage: Bacteria > Bacillota > Dethiobacteria > DTU022 > DTU022 > JAAZIN01. Next base: position 6,390 of record CAZPET010000101.1, on the reverse strand, counting down.
ACTGCGCCTTCTCGGAGATGGCCGGGATGAAGAAAGAGGATATCGCCCTTTCGTCGGTGCCGCCGACGGCGCCGCCGGCGCCGGCGCTGGCCTACGACCTCCCTTACGCCGTCTGCCTGCGCTGGCTTTTCTCGGACTACAAGATCCGGGCGCAGCAGAATACCAGGTACATCGAATCCGATACCCGGGAGGCCACGGTGACGCACGTGCTGAACCTGCTGGTATCGAGGCTTACCTCGGCCGACGTGCAGAGCACGATCACCCCCGACGAGGGGCGCAACGTGCCCTGGCACTACAACAACGTGGCCGCCGTGGAGACCGCCAAGCAGGCCCTCCTGGGCATGGACGGTTTGCAGGAAATGGTGGAAATTAAAAAAGAGGGCCCGCTGTCCGCTAAGGTGAGGGAGCTTGCCGAGAGGGCCGTGCTCTTCCTCGAAGAGATCAAGGAGAAGGGCTACTTCAGCGCGGTGCAGGAAGGGTTCTTCGTTGATTCCGGCGAGTATCCTGAAAGACACGGCGACGGGATTGCCCGCGACCCCAACGGGGGTGTCGCCGCGGGCAGCATCGTCAAGCGGGGACCCGGTTACTTCGCCCCGGTCTGCTATCATTACGGGATCAACAACCTGCCCGGGGACCCGGAGCGGCCCTGCGAGCTTATCGACGGCTGCACCTTCTGCCGCCCCGAAAAGATAGTCTATATCGATGAGCTGGACCCCGAAGACAATGTCAACCGGAGGCTGGCGGAGGTGGAGGAGCGCTGCAGCGCGGATGCAATCAGGCCCGAGGTGGAGTGGGCCGGCGACGGCTACATCACCTGCACTCTATTTATTCCCGAAAAGGAAGATGTGGCCGAGTATGCCGCCCTGGAGATCGCCGCAAAGATGGGGTTGCAGGATCCCGAGGTCATCCACAAGCGGGTGATCCATCCATCGGAAGGGACCCTGGTGGAGCTCAAGGGGATCGTCTCCTTCTCCATTGATCGCGCCACGCTCAAGATCCCGGAGAAGCCGCAGGCTCTTTCGGAGGACGAGATCAGGGAGGAGATCGCGAAACGCCCCCTGAAAGTGGTCTGCGGGACTGTCGGTGAGGATGAGCACTCGGTAGGCATGCGCGAGATCATCGATATCAAGCACGGCGGAATCGAGGGCTTCGGGATCAAGGCCGTCTACCTGGGAACCTCGGTACCGGTGGAGAAGATGATCGATGCGGCCATTGAAGAAGATGCCGGCGCCATCCTGATCTCGACGATCATCAGCCACGCGGATATTCACAAGAAGAACATGGAGAGGCTGGTCCAGCTTGCAGTGGAGAAGGGCGTCCGGGATAGATTTGTCCTTGTGGGCGGGGGCACCCAGGTGAACAACCAGCTGGCGCTCGATGCGGGCATGGACGCAGGTTTCGGCAGGGGCACCAAGGGGATCGAGGTGGCCTCTTTCCTGATCAAGAAGCGCCGGGGAGCCAGTTAGTTGTTTTGGTGCCTGGCACCAATTCAACTAACTATAGGGAATAAAGGGGACAGCGATGAAAGTAGATCTGCTCGTAGCTGAAATAGGGAGCACCACCACCGTGGTCAACGCCATCGGCCTGGAGCCGCCGCTGCTGCTGGGCCAGGGGTTCGCGGCCACGCTGCAGGAAGGCGGCGATGTCACCGCGGCCCTGGAACTGGCCGTGGCAGATCTTGCGGCCGGGCTCGGCGCGAAAGAGCTTCACTGGAACATGATCATGGCCGCCTCCAGCGCCGCCGGGGGCCTCTCCATGAGCGTGCACGGGCTTGTTTACGAGATGACGGTAAAGGCGGCCCGGGAGGCGGCCCTGGGCGCCGGCGCCGTGGTCAAGATGATCACCGCGGGCAAGATGACCGCGGCCAACCTGGAGCAGCTGCGGCAGATCAAGCCGAAAATGATCCTGCTGGCCGGCGGGGTGGATTACGGGGAGAAAGAAACCGCCATCCATAACGGAGCGCTGATTGCCGGATTGAGGCCGGCCGCGCCGGTGGTCTATGCCGGCAACGTGGCCGCCCGGGATGAGCTGTCCGCAATTTTTAAGGAGGCCGGGGTGAAGGCCTACTTCGTGGAGAATGTCTATCCCCGGGTGGATGAGCTCACTGTCGAGCCGGCCCGCCGGGTCATCCAGGAGGTTTTTGAAGAGCATATCGTTACCGCTCCGGGGATGAACCGCATCCGGAGCATGGTGGGCGGACCGATCCTGCCCACTCCCGGAGCGGTAATGGAAGCGTGTAAGCTGCTGCATCCTCTCCTGGGAGACCTCTGCGCCGTCGATGTCGGCGGCGCCACCACCGACGTGCACTCCGTGGCCCGGGGCAGCCCCGAGATCCAGGCCATTCTCGAGAGCCCCGAACCGCTGGCCAAGAGAACGGTTGAAGGAGA
>CAZPET010000101.1:0-3903 GCA_964585625.1 uncultured Syntrophomonadaceae bacterium | reverse complement strand
GTGAAGACGATCATCGGCACCGGGGGGCCGCTGACCCGGCTGCCCGGCGGCAGGGAAGCGCTGGCCGGTCTGGCCGGGCAGGGTTACGGCCGCGAACTCTATCCGAAGGCGGCACAGGTCGCTATTGACCGCCGCTATATCATGGCCACGTGCGGGGTGCTGGCCAAGCGCTATCCCGAAGAGGCCATCTCCTTACTACTAAACAGTCTGGAGTTGAAACCATGACCTATCCGCTTTTGACGATTGATCCGCAAAAGATAGAGCATAACACCGGGCTGGTGGCCTCCCTTCTGCAAAAACAGGGGCTGCGCCTGGTGAGCGTGGCCAAGGGGACGGCGGCGAACCTCGATGTGGTCGGGGCGATGATCAAGGGAGGCGCCGCGGCCATCGGAGATTCCCGGATCGCCAACCTGGCCCGGATCAGGGAGTGGGGCTACCGGGGTGAAACCGTTCTGCTGCGCGCTCCGGGTCCGGCGCAGTGTATGGAGGCAGTAACTTACGCCGACACCAGCCTGAATTCTGAAATCGGTACGGTACGCCGCCTCGGCGAGGCGGCGGTGCAGGCGGGGCGGAGCCATAATGTCATCCTGATGGTCGACCTGGGCGACCTGCGCGAAGGGCTGACCGCAGAGCAGGTTCCCGAAGCGGCACTGGAGATGGATCGGGTGCCGGGGGTCTGCCTGGCCGGCATCGGCGCCAACCTGGCCTGTTACGGCGGCGTCATCCCCACCGTGCAGACGATGGAGCTTCTTCTCGAGGTGAAAGAGAAGGTGGAGCGGCGCATCGGCAGACCCCTTGAGCGGGTCTCCGGGGGGACGTCGGCCAACCTGAAAATGGTTCTGGAGCAGCAGGTGCCGCCCGGTATAACCGAGCTGAGAATAGGCGAAGGCATTCTACTCGGCAACGAGGCAGTCTGCAGGGAGCCGGTCCCCGGGTGCTTCGACGATGCCTTTCTACTCAAAGCCGAGGTGATCGAGGTGCAGCGGAAACCCTCCAAACCCATCGGGGAGATCGGGCAGGACGCTTTCGGGAACGTGCCCCATTTTGAGGACCGGGGGATCAGAAGGCGCGCTCTCCTGGCCGTGGGCCGGCAGGATGTTGATCCCGAAGGGCTGATCCTCCTTGAGCCGGGCATCGAGATCCTGGGCGCCTCCTCCGATCACCTGATCTGCGATGTCGAAGAGGCGGCCTCACCTGTCAGCGTGGGCAGCATCCTTGAATTCAAGCTCACCTACAGCGCCCTGCTGCGGGCCAGCACCTCGCCTTACGTGACCAAAGAGGTTGTCTGATCCAACAGTTGCTAAAAATCCGCCACGGCCCTTATTAATGAATATCATATAGGCTGGAATTATTCTGCCAATTAATTTGGAAACCTCCATGTAATAGATGGAATTTTATGCCCAGATGCGATCCCGGGGATTACCACCGGGTCTCGACCTTGACATTATTTGTAACAACAGTTAGGATGAAGGTTAGGGGAGTGATATCCTATGGCAAACCGCAGTGAGGATTGGCTAAAGCAGGCTGAAGCGGACCTTCGCCATGCGCGTAACTCTATTACGCTCGAAGATTTTGAATGGGCCTGTTTTTCAGCACAGCAGGCAGCCGAGAAGGCGGTAAAAGCAGTATACCAGCAGCTTCACGCAGAAGCCTGGGGGCATTCGGTAAGCATTTTACTGTCAAATCTGCCTCCATCCCTAAATGTATCGCAAGGCTTGATTGAAAAATCCAAGGTAATTGACAAGCATTACATCCCGGCCCGTTACCCCAACGGTTTTGATTCAGGGGCTCCGACAGATTACTTTACAGCGGCTGAGGGAAGGGTTGCCGTCGAGATTGCAGGTGAAATTATTGAATTCTGTAAGAATTTTTTGGCCGGATAAGGAAGCTGTAGATCTGGCGATACAGGAGTTTGTGAATGATTTGGGCAACAGAAATGAGGTGCTGGCTGTTTACCTCTGCGGTTCCTGGGCCAAAGGTAATTATACCAGTGCCAGCGATGTTGATTTGTTGATAGTGGTCAAAGAAAACCCACTTCCACCACGGGAACGAATTCCTGGCTATCTACCCATGCGTTTTCCGGTAAGCCTGGATTTATTTGTCTACACCGAAGCAGAGTTACAGGAAAATGATTTTGCCCGCTCACTTCTCTTTGATGGAATCCGTATATTTCCGAATGGAGCGGTAAACAAGACATTACTTAACTGCCGTAATCCCTACCCCTGATACCCTGGTTTTCACATAAATAAGGCCCGGCAGGGCAAGCCCCGGTTCTGTGTAAGATACGATCAGATCTTTAACACCGGGGTTTTTTATTCATTCCAGTTAACAGAAAACTTAGAACTGTAAAAAATCTCAGGCAGGAATAAAGTAAATATTGTGGAAATATTACGATTAATAAAGTTGCCAGAGGAGATGGTTCTAGAGAATGGAGACAAAAAATATATATTTATCCAGGCCTTGGTGCCGGCTTTATCCGGAAGATGTGCCCCGGTCGATCGAGCTTCCGGAGGCCTCGCTGCCGGATCTGTTCGACGAGATGGCGGAGCGCTACAGCAATCATACCGCGGTATTTTTTTACGGCAGCAAGATGAAATATGGTGAACTGAAAAAACAGGTGCACCGGCTGGCCGCCTCTTTGCACCACCTCGGTGTTAAAAAGGGTGACCGGGTGGCGCTCTACCTGCTGAACTCGCCCCAGTTCATTATCTCTTACCTGGCGATTTTGAAGCTGGGCGCAGTGGTTACGCCGATCAGCCCGGTCTATACCAGCCTGGAGGTAAGACACCAGCTTGCCGACAGCGGGGCCCGGGCAGTGATCTGCCAGGACATCCTCTACGACAACGTGCTTAAGACGGAACTGGAGATGGAGGCGGTAATTGTTACCGGGATCGCCGATTACCTGCCGCCTTTTAAAAGAGCGCTGGGCAGAAGCCTGCTCAGCAAGGTGGCCCGCGATATTGAGATTCCCGATATCAAGATTGCATATGGTGAGGGGGTCTATCGGTTCAAAGAGCTGGTCAGCAGAGAGGGAGCCCCGCCGCCGGTGGAGATCGACCCGCTGCGCGACCTGGCGGTACTGCCCTATACGGGGGGGACGACCGGCCCTCCGAAAGGGGTCCTGCTGACCCATTACAATGTCATCGCCACCCAGCAGCAGACCACCCGCCTCTGGCCGGTACTTAAAGAGGGAGCGGAGGTGATCATCGCCTTCCTTCCTTTCTACCATATCTACGGGCAGATCGTGGCCATGATCAACGGGTTCATGTTCGGCGCGGAGATTGTTCTTTTCACCACGCCCGATTTCGACGACATCATCTATTCCATTGATGCCCGGCGGGCGACGCTGCTCTACGGAGTGCCCACGTTCTTTGAATACCTGAAGGAATATGATAAAACCGACCGGGCCAATTGGCGCCGCCTGAAGCTGATCACCTGCGGCGCGGATACGCTGCATGAAAACACGGTGAGCAGCTGGCAGGAGAGAACCGGCACCAAAATCATGGAGGGGTACGGCATGACCGAGACCGCCGGGGTTTCCCATGCCACCCCCCTGGGACTGAATAAAACCGGTTCCTTCGGCTTTCCCATTCCCAATGTCGATGCGGCCATTGTCGATCCGGAAACAAACGAGTTTCTCCCGCCCGGTGAAGTGGGCGAGATGATCCTGAGCGGCCCCAACATCACCGCCGGTTACTGGAACAACCCGGCGGAAACAGAGCGCACCGTTATCGAACTGGAAGGGAAGAAATGGCTCAAAACCGGTGACCTGGTGCGGATGAAGGAAGACGGCTATTTCTATTTTTACGATCGCAAGCGCGATCTGATCAAATACAAGGGTTACTCGGTCTTTGCCCGGGATATCGAAGATTATCTCTACCAGCACCCCCAGGTCAAGGCTGC
>CAZPET010000100.1:0-6410 GCA_964585625.1 uncultured Syntrophomonadaceae bacterium | reverse complement strand
TCCGAATTTTTTCTCCAGGAGATCGGCGTTGTTTACTTCATTCTCCTGCCCCCCGTTTTCAAGACCGTCATCTTCTTCAGCATCACCCGACTCAACTTCGTCATCTTCGCCGCCGCGGTTATGCCTGCTGTTCGACCAGGGAGGGGGACCCTGCTGGCCTGATTGTGCCCAGGCATGGTGTTCCATCGCCCGGACCTGGTTATCAAGAGCTTTTTGGGCATTGGCGCGGACATGTTCGGGTAGGGATTCATCTGCTACCTTCTCTCTCAAGCGCCTGCCTCTCTGTGAACAGCCAAATTCATCCTCATCCGGATCTTCCGGGTCTTCGCCGTCCGGGTCTTCACCATCCGGGTCTTCACCGTCCGGGTCTTCACCGTTCGGGTCTTCGCCATCCGGGTCTTCACCGTCCGGGTCTTCGCCGTTCGGATCACCATTGTCTTCATAATACGCGGCGATCAAGGCAGCGATGTCCGCCTCGGTGAGACTTAACTGCTCGAGCAGCTCGTCCAGATAATTCATATCTGATTCAGACATAATTGCATCGACAAGCTGATCGGCAAGTTCGTCCAGCAGCAATGCTTTTTCCAGCAGATCTTCAGTCAGTTCATATTGCGATGTTTTCAAGTCAAGAAATGCGTTATAAAAAGCATCACCGGGAGACAAAGTGCTGCCTGTTGCCCCCTCCAGCGCCAGGGCGGCACCGCTGCCGGCAAGAAGCAGCACCAACAGTAGTGCGGCAATCTTTCTAACCATTTTTCTCCTCCTCATAAATTATAATCCTTAAAATATCTTGCCTGATTACGGGAGAAGATTACTTATTGCATTATAAACAAACCTCCTGTCTTCGGCAGCCTGGCGATCATGGTTCGGTGACGAACTTTAGACCCATGGCTTTGCGAATGCCTGCCTTTCGGCAGGGTTGCCTTTAATCGGTCAGGAAACCTCTTTAATCAAATTTTACCACAACCAGGGTACGGTGTCATCATTTTTTGTAAAACCTTTTTGTAAAACCCGGCCAGAATTTCTTCACACTCAAACGACCCCATTCTCTAAAATAGTAAAGTCCACATTTTTGCAATCTGTTTCAGCCAAATAGATTTTTAGTAAAGAGCTTATGTCGACATGATAATCCAGTAATAAAAACCTCATCCCTTATTGACCGGGGATCTCCGGGAATTCCACAAATAGTAATTCACACTATCCACAGAGTTATGCACAATCGGGAGGCTGTTTTATAACCGGTGCGGCCGCTTATGCACAAAGTCCACAATTAGTCAACATAACATTTGGCAGATCGGCTGATCCACAAAACATTAAACCCCGGTCGGCAGTCTCTACGGCTCGCAGATCCGGCTCAGCTCTGCGCCGGGGTAGTAATGCCGCAGGATCTCCCTGAAATCGTACCCCTGTTCAGCCATACCCCGCGCCCCGTACTGACTCATCCCCACCCCGTGGCCGTTGCCCCCGCCTGAAATAAGCACCCGCGTTATCTCCCCGGACTCGTCCCGCTCCACGTCAATGCAGGCAAAAGCGCTGGGCAGGATCGCATAGTCCTGCACCCGGCTGCCGTCATGACGCTTTAGAATAACCGGGGTGCTGCCGGGAAGATAGTTCACCGGGCGGAGCGTAAACCGGATGTTATATTCCTTCATGATCTGGTAGGTTCCGTTGGTGCCTTCCACTTCGAGAACCATAATATTTCCCCCTGCACCGCGCCGGCACACCCGGATATCTTTAAGCCGTCCGAGAGGGTTGCGCGGAATCTCGATTGAATTAAATTTACCGTCTTCCCTCGTAAGAATAAATTCCGGCTGTTCCCGGTAACGCTGAGCCAGATTCTGGTTGATTGCGGCGGTAAGCTGCTCCCCGCTCATTTCCACGCTCCATCGAAAATAGGGGGAGGTGCGGTCATAACCCGCCCAGTCGCCGCGTCGCAAGAAGCCGGCCATTTCCTCTTCGGACTCCAGGTTAAATTTCTCACCGGGGATCTGGGATACCGCCTTGAGATAGGGCACCGGCCCGGCCGGGAAAGAACCGGTTACCGGATCATGCCAAACTTCATGATAATTGGCGGTAAAGCCGCAGGACGTGGAAAAGAATCGCGCATCGGCAGCCTGATCCCCGTAAAAAAGAATCATCCCTGCGGTCGCCATCACTGCTTCTGTGGCCGCAGGCTGCTCAGGTGCGTTGTTGTATACCTGCGACATGACACTATCGTCCACATGCGCCCCATAGCGGCTGTAACCGCTGCTGAGAATAGAGCGGTAGGCATAAGAGCGGGCGGCCACAGCCTGGGTTTTTAGCGCCTCCAGCCCGAAGCCGGCAGGCATTTCACTGGGTACAACCGTGTAGAGATATTCTTCAAGGGTCGGTTCATTTATCACAATCAACCGCCCATCCTGATTGGCAATTTCCAGAATACCGCGATATGCCGGGTTCCCCCCGGGCCAGCCGTCCCGGGCCAGGTTTTCGATTATCATCGTGCCGTTCTGGTGGGCGGAGAAAAAGATACGATGCTGAAATATAATACTATCAAGCCCTTCCGGGGTAACTTTGATCGTCTCCCCCGAAGGCTCAATCAAAACATTCTGACCTGGTTCAAAGGTGAAGAGAACGCCGCTGCGTTTATCATCGAGGGTATAGTTATTTTTACTGTTCAGGCGAAGCTGCCGGTGAAACAGTGATTCATCTGAAAGCTGATTCAGGTTTTGCCTTAGCAGCACCCGTATTGTCCCCGGCGAGAACCCTTTTTCCACCCTGGCCGCCACCACTTTTCCCGCTGATAAGTAAAGCGCAAGATCGCTCATGCCGACAATTAAATCCTGTGTTGAGCCCTGTTCTGCCTGATAGGCCGTACCCGGGTCAACCAGGTAAACCGAAAGCGGGGGTTCCAGGGGGAGATTCCCCTCGAGCTCCCCTTCGCATTTGGTATCACTGAAGCGTAACAGCCGGGAAAGGTGTATCTCTTCAAGCGGTTCAATGACAGCCGCATCTCCAAAAAGCTGCACCCGGGCAACCGCCCCGGCCTCCACTGTCAAACCGGCCGGAGCCGGCAACTCGATCCTCTCATTCTGCCAGAAAAGTTGCACTGTCGAAGGTTCGGCTTTTTCAATCAGGGCACCGGTCATGATTTTTACTTCGGGTAAAGTTCCGATCAGCCAGTCCCTTCCCCGCCGAACAAGGCGAAGAGGCGCCGTGTGAAGAGTGCCGCCACTGTTAAAATAGAGCACGGCCGTGCCGCTGATAAGACCTGTAGGCCGGCTCCGGCCGGTGCTTCTGAAAGTAAAATCATGGCCCTGGAAGAGGGTAATCAAGGAAGTGAGCCCCGCTTCCCCGCCCTCTTTATCCAGTAGTAATGATGCCGCACCTGCCGCATCCCCCGCATTCACGTAATCCATGAAGCTTTCTGCTGCAGTATCTATTTCAGCGGAGATCCGGTGGTAACCATACCAACAAGCTGTTCCCAGCAGCAATAGCAGAAGTAAAAATATTAGCCTGCCACGGCGACGCTTTCTCTCTTTTTGGCGCTGTTTAGATCTGCGCATGGTTTTTCTCCCTTCAACCCGGCCTGCCATCATTTGCAATTTGTGCGAAAGTGGCTCTACATTTTTATTCACTCCATGCCGGGCAATTCCTTCAGGAATAATTTGATTGTCCCTCTCAACCCCTGTTCTTTTTTTACACCGGCCTAATTTATTTGGCTAAAAAAAAGGAATAACATCTTGTTTATCGAATAGAGATCGAGAAAAATGCTCTGAGGAGGTTCAAGATGGAGGTTAGGATTAACGACGAGTGCAGTGCTTGCGGTGTCTGCGAAGATATCTGCCCGGAAGTCTTTGAACTTGGTGATGAAAAGGCCGAAGTTAAAGTAAACCCTGTGCCCGCGGAACATGAAGAAAAATGCCGCGAAGCTGCCGAGGAATGCCCCACCGAAGCAATTGAAATTGCTGAGTAGTCTAAATTACAGGTAAAAAGGTTTTGGCCAGGTTAACCGTAAAGAACCCGCACCAGCGGGTTCTTTAACAAAAAGCGGACTAATCGGCGCGGTATTAGCATAAAGAATAGAGGACATTCGCCAAATTTCGGTTAGCGAATCGTACAGGCATCATCTGGAAATAATTGAGATTGTACCGGCAGAGAGGGCGGCAGGATTGCGACTGCCGACCCGGGAACTATAGAAGTGTTACCGGATGCGGAGGTGCTTGAAAAAGATGATCATGCTGCAAGACCTGCTCAGGCATGTCGAAATATTGGAAACAACCCGGAGCGTCAATCCGGCAATTTCCGGACTGGCCTACCACTCGGAGCGGGTGCTGCCGGGAATGCTCTTTGTCTGTATCAAGGGATTTAAAACCGACGGTCATCGATTCCTGGTCCAGGCAAAAGATAAAGGCGCCGCCGCCGCCGTAGTTGAAGAAATTCAACCGCAGGTGGAGCTGCCACAATTTCGAGTCGCAGACAGCCGCAGCGCCCTGGCGGCCCTGGCGGATTGTTTCTATGGCCATCCCTCACGGAAGCTGAAGATGATCGGTGTAACTGCCAGCAACGGTAAAACCACGACCAGCTTCATGACCAATGCCGTGCTGGAAGAGCACGGCTTGAAAACAGGGCTGATCGGGACGGTTATCGTCAAGGCCGGCAGCAAGATCCGCCCGGCGGTGTTGACCACTCCGGAATCACTGGACCTGCACCACTATCTTTACCAGATGGTCGAACAGGGAGTTACGCATGTAACCATGGAGGTCTCCTCTTCGGGTATTGACCTCAACAGGGTGGGCTCTGTCGATTACGATATCATTGTTTTCAACAATATCAGCCGCGAACATATCGATCTGCACGGCTCTTTTGAAAACTACTTCCGGACCAAAGCAAGCCTGGTTCGGCGGGCCAGGCCGGAACAATGGGTTATCTTCAACATGGATTGCCCCCATACCGCTTCTTTGATTAACCAGACCGCAGCACGGACGCTGACCTACGGACTCAAAAATAACGACGCCGACTGCGTGGTTAAAGAGCTGGATCTGACGACGGGACGTGCTCACTTTTTCGTTGAAATAAAAAAGCCGGGCCTCGCAGAAGAAATGGCCGGTGGTCTGGAGAGTTTCCCTATCGAGCTCTCGGTTCTGGGTCTGCACAGTGTCTACAACGCCATGGCGGCGGTGCTTTGCGGCCTGCTCTGCGGTGTCCCTGTCCCCGTGATCCAGCGAGCCCTGAAGAAGTTTCGCGGAGTGGAGCGCCGCTTTGAACTGATCTTTGACGGCGATTTCAAAGTAATTGATGATCATTTCGCCAACAGCGGTAACATTAACGTCACCCTGGAGACGTTGAAGTTCATGAAATACCGCTGTCTGCACCTGGTCTATGCTATCCGCGGCAGCCGCGGCGTCACCGTGAACCGGGAAAACGCCGAGACGATGGCCGGGTGGATTCCTCTGCTCGGCGTCAAGAAGGTCATCGCCACCAGCAGCAGCAGCCATGTCACCGAAAAGGACCTGGTAACGCCGGAAGAAATTCAGGTTTTTTCGGAAGAAATGGAGGCGGCAGGGATTCAATTCGAGCTTCACCGGGAACTTCCGGACGCAATTGACGCGGCGCTCTCCCGCATCCAGCCCGGCGATGTGCTTCTGCTGCTGGGCTGCCAGGGGATGGACTACGGCGCCGGGATCTGCCTGGAAATGATCCACCGCCGGTACCCCCATCTCGACCGTGAAAAGGTTTTTCAGGCGCTGCAGAACCGGGTGGCGGGCATTTAAGAGATTTACCTCTCTTTGATTTCGATACCGCCCATGAAGGCGCGCGCCTGAATGCACAGGTACTTTTCGGCCGGTTCAGTAAGCTCTTCTGCTCTGCGGCTGGCCACAATGCCGCCGTCTTCCTGATCTTTGTAGGTGATCCCCCCGAGAACGGCGGTCCCCTCGTAAACCACCGCCAGATCAGGCGGAATTTTTACATCAATTCCTCCCATGACCGCCGTAAAATCGAGGACCGTTTCACCATCGGGGATCTCCGCCGCCGTCAGGTCCATATCAATGCCGCCCATGAAAGCAAAGTAGCTGCCGCTTTCCAGCTTCCAGGGGGTTGAACCGCCGACAGTGATCCCCCCCAGGAAAGCCCAGCGCCCGCCGCTGCGCTCGGCCAGTACCCGGCCGCGGATCAGGTTCAGGCCGGCTATAATCAGAATCGCCGCGAAGAGGATACTCCAGAATATATCCGTCTTCAGGTCTGTCAGATAACCGAATTTACGGGCCAGGTAAAAGGCGCCAATTAATAAGACAAGCAGGCCGCTTAAAAACCGCCCCAAAGAGAAAACAACTTTTCTTTCCCCTGCTGCGGTGCCGGACCTGAAGGAACGGATTAGCCAGTCCAGTCCCAGCAGAACAAGCAGAAGAGGCCAGTAAGACAGTATCTCG
>CAZPET010000099.1:0-6423 GCA_964585625.1 uncultured Syntrophomonadaceae bacterium | reverse complement strand
GAGATGCTTGAAAGAAGGGCAAAAAGCTCCGCTGCGGAGGCGCTGTCCCCATCCACGCCGCTGTAAGACTGCTCGAAACAGAGGCTGGCCGATAGATTGAGGGGAACCTTGCTGCCGTAGCGGCGCCCGAGATAGCCGCTCAGGATGAGGACCCCCTTGTCGTGAATCTGTCCACTGAGCTTGCTCTCCCGGTCGATGTTGATGATGCCGCGGCGGCCGGGGTAAACCGTGGAGGTGACCCGGGAAGGCCGGCCGAAATGGTAATCCCCGAGGTCAATTACCGAAAGGGCGTTTACCTGGCCGGCCCGGGCGCCTTCGAGGTCCAGCAGGATCTGCCCCTTTTCAATAGCCTCCAGGATTTTCTGCTCATACTTGTTGGAGCGGTGTATTTTCTCGGCCAGCGCTCTTTTCACTTGTGCCGCGCCGACAGCCTCTGCCCCGTCAATCCCGGCCCAGGTATCGGCCTCGTAGAGCAGCTCGACGATATCGTTGAACCGGGTGCTCAATTTCTCCTGGTGTTCGGCCAGGCGGGCGCTGTATTCGATCATCTTCGCCACAGCCTCACGATCAAAATGGCGCAGTTGCTGCATGTTGCAGTGATAGGCGATAAAGCCGGCCATCTTGGCCACATTATCGTCATCCATATCCATCTCCACATCAAAATCAACCTTGATCTTGAAAAGCTTGCGAAAATCTTCGTCGTAAGAATAGAGCAGCTGGTAAAGCAGGGGGCTGCCGATCATGATCACCTTAAGCTGCAGCGGCACAGGCTGCGGCCGCAGGGTGGAGACGGTGATCATGGCATACTGCTCTCCGAGGGTCTCGATGCGAATCTCCTTCGTTTTCAGGGTCCGTTTCAGAACCTCCCACGACTGCAGGCCCGCCAGGACATCGTTGGCCTGCAGGATCAGGTAACCGCCGTTGGCACGGTGGAATGCGCCGGCCTTGAGCATGGTAAAGTCGGTGACCACCGCTCCGAGTCGGTTCTCATATTCCATCCTGCCGAGGAGGTTGTAGTACGAAGGATTGGTTTCGTAAACCAGCGGCGCCCCTTCTGTCTCCCGGTGATCGACGATCAGATTGACCTTGTAGCGCAGCTCCGCCTGCTCCTGGCTCTGGCGGCGCAGCCAGAATAGAGGAAAGGACTGCTCCTCTTCTTCAGCGCGAAATTCGCCCAGGCTGGAGAGGACATCTTCCCGGAGGGCCTGCAGGTAGCGCTGCACCTCGGGAAAACCGCTGTATTTTTCCAGGATCTCATTGAAAAGATGTCCGGTCGCGGCGATGGCGATCTTCTGATCGAGCTGCTTGAATTTCTCCTTGAGTCCCCTCTCGGCGGACTGGATCCGGCGCATGATCTCCATGGCTTTCAGCTGCACGGCGGTAGATTCTTTCTCCAGCTCATCTTTGACCGGCTGCTCGAGTTTGGCGAAATTCTCCTCGCTGATCTGCTCGCCGTCCACAACGGGGACGGTCACAAAGCCGGAGCTGGTCCTCTTCAAAGTGAAGCCGTGCTCCAGGGCAACTTTATTCAGCTCTTCCAGATGGGCGCTGCGCAGTTCCTGGAATTCTGTCACGTAAGTAGCTTTTTGCCGCTCGTAATCTTCCGTGTCAAATGCCTTGGGGATGGCCTGTTTCAGATCTTCCAGCAGCTCTTCAACATGGCGGCAGAAAAGCGCTCCCTGCCCGGCCGGCAGGTGCAGGGCCAGCGGTTCGCCGGGATTGTCGAAATTATAGACGTAAAGCCAATCGTCGGGGCGGGGCTCCTCCGAAGCAATTTTCTGCAAGGCTGAAAGGGCGTAGCTCAATTTGCCGGTCCCGGTAAAGCCGGTCATGAAGATATTGTAGCCGGCGCGTTTGATCCGCAAGCCGAATTCCATCGCCTTTACCGCACGCTCCTGCCCGATCATCCCCTCCAGCGGCGGGACCCCGGCAGTGGTTTCAAAAGGAAACTTTTGCGGATCGCAGTGATATTTCAAATCCCCGGCGTTTAACTTGTATACAGCCATATTATCATCTCTCCTCCCTGCCCCAGGGCAGCTATCCCGGTCCCCGGGTGGACCTGTAAGCATTTTATGCTACAGGCCGGTTTTTCTTACATTCTTTGATCCCACCGGCAGCAATCCTTCAGGATACAGCCGGCGCACCGGGGGCGCCTGGCCTGGCAGACTGCCCGCCCGTGGGCGATGAGGCGGTGGTGAGCCTTGCCCCATTCTTCAGGGGGCAGAATCTCTTTTAATTGCGCTTCGACCTCTGCCGGCCGCCTGCCCGAGGCCAGGCCCAGCCGCCGCGCCACCCTGAAGACATGCGTATCCACGGCCAGGGCGGGCCTGCCAAAAGCAACGTTCAAGATCACATTGGCGCTCTTGCGCCCGATCCCCGGCAGCGAGGTCAGGCCGGCAAAGCTATCCGGCAGAACGCCCCCGAAATCCTCCACAATCATCCTGCTCGCCTCTACAAGGTAGCGGCTTTTGTTCCGGTAAAGACCGCATCCTTTCAGGTAAGGTTCCAGCTCCTCAGGTTTTAACTGGGCCATTTTTTGCGGTGTAGGGGCCACGGTAAAAAGTTTTTCCGTGATCCGGTTGACCTGGTCATCTGTAGTTTGCGCCGAAAGTAGAACGGCAACGAACAACTGAAAAGGATCCTTGTAGATCAGCCTGGTGCGGGCATGCGGATAGCGCCGCTCCAGAAGTGAAAAGATCCGGCGGACCCGCTCCGTCCCCGCTTCAAATGCTGCCCGTTTAACCATGCCCATATTATAAACTGCGAAAATATATTGGTAAAGGGTGGACTCAACCGGCCCGGGCGGCGCCTTCTTCCAGAAGAACCGCTATTTCTGCCGTGGAATAGCCCAGTGACTTCAAGGTCTCCAGGGTATGCTCCCCCAGGCGCGGCGGCGGCAGCCGCACCTCTCCCCCGCGGCCGGAGAAAAGCAGCGGAAAACCGGGCTGTTTTTGAGAGGCGCCCTCCGTGCGGGATACCTCGATCCAGAAGCCCTGTTCCCTGGCCAACGGATGCGAGGCGGCGGCGCTCAGGTCGAGAACCGGCTCGCAGCAGGCGTCATGCCGCGCAAAGAATTTAGCCCACTGATCCTGCGTTTTCTTCAGGAAAAGCGCCCGCAGCTGCTGGAGAAGCTCTTCCCGGGCTGCAGGGTCGAACTGCCGCTCCACCCAGTCAGGCCTCTCCACGGCAAGGCAGAAGTTTTGCCAGAAAAGAGGTTCCAGCGCCCCCAGGCTCATATATTTGGCATCCGCGGTTTCATAGAGATTGTAGCAGGCGTACGCGCCGGTGATATGCCCGCAACCGCGACGCGGCAGGTCCCCTCCATCCACCGGCTCCGCGGCGGCGTAAACCAGCCAGGGCAGAAGCCCCCGGGTCATCGAAACATCGACATAGCGGCCCCGCCCGCTTGCCCCGCGCGCATAGAGGGCCATAAAGATTCCCGAGAGCGCGGTCATGGTTCCCGCGGCAATGTCGGCTATCTGCACCGCGGGCATCACCGGGGCTTCGCCCGGCGCAGCGCTCAAATCAAGCAGGCCGGTCAGGGCGGTGTAGTTCAGGTCGTGTCCGGCCCGCTCCCGGTAGATACCCTCCTGGCCGTAGCCGGAGATGGAGGCATAGATCAGGCCGGGGTTAAGAGAGCTTAGCGAACTGTAGTCCAGTCCCAACCGCTCCATCACCCCCGGCCGGAAGCCTTCTACCAGGACATCGCTGCGCGCCGCCAGCCGGCGCAAAATATCCTGCCCGCGCTCAGTTTTCAGGTTCAACGACAGGCTTTTTTTGTTGCGGTTCAGCTGCCAAAAGAAACTCCCCGCACCGTCGATCGCTTTACCCACCGCCCGGGTAGGATCCCCGGCGGCGGTATCTTCAATTTTCAGCACCTCGGCGCCGTAATCACCCATCAGCATGGTGCAAAGCGGGCCCGGCAGCAGCCTGGTCAGGTCCAGGACCCGCAGCCCTTCCAGCATGGGGCTTTCCTGTAAGGACATCTGTAATCCTCTCCGTTCACCAGGGTTGATTTTCCGGTAAAATTTCTCGGTTCACCTTTCCAATTCCTGCTTTTACCACGCGCCTGCTGCAAGGAGATAATATCATCCAGGAAGTGAGATAATATGATCAACCGGATCGATGGACAGGTGAGATCATTTTGACGGACTATCTCTGGGTGCTCTGGGTGTTTGTGATAATCTCCTTATTCGCTCCCGTAGTAAAACAGCATCAGGTCAACCTGGCCCGGCTTAAGATATTACGGCGGCTCCAAAAACAGAGAGGTTCCCGGATCATCACCCTTATTCACCGCCAGGAGTTCTTGAGTTTTTTGGGAATCCCGCTGTCCCGTTTTATCAATATCGAAGATGCGGAGCTGGTCCTGCGCGCGATCCGCCTGACCCCGGATGACCTGCCCATCGATTTGATCTTGCATACCCCGGGCGGGCTGGTTCTGGCCACGGAGCAGATTGCCGCGGCGCTGCAGAAACACCGTTCCAGGGTGACCGTTTTTGTGCCTCACTACGCCATGTCCGGGGGTACGCTGATCGCCCTGGCCGCCGATGAGATCATCATGGACGAGAATGCGGTTCTGGGCCCTGTTGATCCCCAAATCGGCAGCTATCCGGCCGCCTCCATCCTCAAAGTTCTCACTGAAAAAAGGATCAACCGGATTGACGATCAAACCCTGATCCTGGCGGATATTGCCGCCAAGGCGCAGCGGCAGATTGAAGATACCGTCTGCCGCCTGCTGCGCAAGCATCTGCCGGAGGAAGATGCCCGCAGGACCGCCGGCCTGCTCAGCGGGGGGCACTGGACCCACGATTTTCCGTTAACCACAGAGGCTTTGCAGGAATTTGGCTTGCCTGTAGGCACGGAAATGCCCCTGGAAATTTACAGCCTGATGGATCTTTACCCCCAGCCCGCTCAGCGCCGGCCTTCGGTGCAGTATGCGCCTCTCCCCACGGGTAACGAGGAACGAGGACGCAAACAGAAAGAGTAGCTTTTCCCTCACCCCTGGAACAGCGTGACAAATATCTCAACCAGGTCCGGATCAAACTGCGATCCGGAGCATCGCTGCAATTCGGCTATCGCCTCTTTTTTGCTGCGTACTTTCCCGTAATAACGCGCGTTTGTCATGTTGTCATAAGCATCAGCAATGGAGAGGATACGGCATTCGACCGGGATCTGTTTACCCTCAAGACCCAGCGGATAACCGCTGCCGTCCCATCTTTCATGGTGCAACAAGATAAGGTCAGAAATGGGCACAAGTTCAGGCAACGAGGAGGCGATACGGTAACCTTTTTCGGGATGGCGGCGGACTATTTCCCATTCGTCCGGTGTGAGCTCCCCTTTTTTAAACAAGATTTGCTTGGAGATACCTATTTTACCCAGATCATGCATCTGTGAAAACAACGCCAGCTTTTCAAGCCGGTCTTCAGACAGGCCGATTCGCCGTCCCATCATGAGACATAATTGTTCCATGCGGTCGGCATGTCCATTCATGATCTGATCCCGATCGTAGAGGGCTGCCAGCAGATCTTGGACTGTCCGGCCCCGGTTCTTCAAGCTCCGGTAAAGCTTATTCCTGTACATCTGGTCATCCGCCTGCTGAAAAATCTTGGCAAGCGATTCAGCCCGGTCGTTGCTGGTAGCTGAACCCAAGGAGATATTCAGCGGAAAACCGGAATGGCCCTGACTATAGCGCTTCACGTCCGCCTGGATCTCGCTCATCAGCTCTGCCGCCTCTGCAGCCCCGGTTTGCGGCAGGATGATTGTGAACTCGTCGCCCCCGGTCCGAAAGGTCTGCCCCCTGGAACCAACCCTATTTCGCAGGATATCGGCACAGCTTTTCAACAGCTTGTCTCCCCAATCGTGCCCCATGGTATCATTAACCAGCTTCAAACCGTCCATATCTGCGGATATAATGGTGACCGGGTATCCCCCGTTTTGTTGGAGCTGCCTCAGCCCGGTTTCAAAATATCTACGGTTATAGAGACCGGTGACCGGATCATGAGTGGTCAAGTAGACCAGCTTCGCTTCCGCCTCTTTTCGCTTTTCTATGTTTCGGGTCTGTTCACTGCAATATTCCAACCCTGATAGAATACATTTCTTCAAAATGATAGTCGTGGCAGCCGTGAAAACTATTCCTGATATTATGATCAACATGACCAGAACATCGGGGCTGATCTCTGAACGATAATTTATTAGAAAGCAATTTAGAAAAGTAAAACCAATCAACGATGCCGCGGTAACTGACATTACCTTTTGACGTAAATCCATTATGCTACCTCCGCAAATTCAAAAATCTAAGTTATCCGTTATATTTAGTAATTATTTTAGCTATTCTAAGCAATACTGCGCTTATCCTTTTTTTTAGCAGTAAAATATCCGGATCGTGATTAAATTGTTATTTTTATGAATGCCCCTACTTCAAAC
>CAZPET010000098.1:0-6454 GCA_964585625.1 uncultured Syntrophomonadaceae bacterium | reverse complement strand
TTCCAAAGATTCAAGGTATAATATGGTATCAAGCTAACGCATTTTTGCGGGAGGATATATGAAATGACTAGTGATAAAGCTCTGAAAAAAATTACAAAGTACTTTGGGCAAAAAGACGACATAATTGCCGCCTATCTTTTTGGTTCAACGGTAAAAAACAAGGACCGGAAAGGAAGCGACCTGGACCTGGCTATATTGTTTAAAGAAAGCATTGATCCGTACCGGCGCTTTCAAGCGAAACTGCAGATTGCCAACGACCTGGAAAATAATGTTAGCGCTAAACTGGATATCGTTGACTTAAGAAGCGCTGACTTGTATTTTATACATCAAGTAATGAAAAATAAAATGTTACTGTTTGAACGGGATGTTCATGACAGGGTCTCTTTTGAGGTAAAATACCGGAAATATTTTTTTGACCATATGCCCGTCTATGAACAGTACCACCGGCAATCTCGAAAAAGGTTAAAGGAAAGAGAGGCATATTAATGGTTGACCAGGCTGTAATTGAAAGGCTTCTCGTGCAGCTGGAAGAGTACTTTCGGGATTTGGACGAAATCAAGTCAAAATATATGTTGGTGGACTACAAGAAAAACAAAATCATCCGCCGCTATACGGAAAGAACCTTGCAGGTAGCTATTGAAGTATGCCTTGATCTTGCCAGCCACATTATTTCTTACAAAGGCTTTCGGGAACCGCTGGATAACAAGGATTGTTTTCAAGTCCTTCAGGAGAACGAGATTATCCCGGCAGATCTGGCAGACAGGTTAAAAAGAATGGCTCAATTTCGTAATGTGGTTGTTCATGACTACATTAGAATCAACCCGGAGATCGTTTATGCTATTGTGCAGAAGAACATACCGGACATTGTTGCTTTTGCTCAAATCATTGAAAATAAATTCATGAAATAATAAGCGATTTACCATGCCCTCAAATTGACCAAAGAAACCGCTCCAGATGTAACCTGGAAAAGAAAACGAGGTGAATGGCCATGCAAGAAGATTTACGCAGGCTGCAGGAAGAGGTAAAAGCCCTGCGGGAAGAGCAACAAAAGATGGGTGAGCGGCTGAAAGTCGTCTACGAGTGGCTGGCCTTCATGGATAAGAGCCGGCCCCCGCACGAAGCGGCGCCTCGCCCGGCCAGGGTCAGGACGCCTGCAACACCGCCCTCCACCGCCTCTCCTCCGCCCTCGCGGACACCGTCCCGGGACCTGGAAGCGAGAATCGGCGGAATCTGGCTGAACCGGATCGGCGTGATTGTTTTTCTCCTGGGGGCGGCCTTCTTCCTGAAGCTGGCCTATGACTGGGGCTGGATCAACGAGACAGTCAGGATCGCTATCGGTGCCGCAGCGGCGATCATAATGCTGTGGCTCGGCGAAAGGAACCGGCGGCGCGGCTTCACCGCCTATGGCCAGGGACTTACCGGGGGCGGCATCGCCCTGCTTTACTTCACCATCTTCGCTTCCTTTTACTACTATGACCTCCTCACCTCGACCACGGGCATGAGCCTGCTGATCCTGGTCACGATCGGAGCCGTGGCACTTTCCGTCTACCAGAACGCCCGGGCGGTGGCCGTGATCGGCCTGATCACCGGTTTCCTGAACCCCGCCCTTTTCGTGGCAGAAGAGCCGCGCTTCGTCCTGCTGATGGTCTACCTGATCTTGCTTAACCTCGGCATCCTCGCCGTAGTTTACTTTAAACGCTGGAATTTTATCGGGACCATCTCTTTTGTTCTGACCAACCTTTTTCTCGCCTGGGTGCTGATCTACCGCTTCAACCACCCCGCCCCCGGTTTAACCGCGGTGGCCGCCCAGATCTATTTCAGCGTTTTTCTGCTGCTGTTCCTGGCACTGCCGCTGCTTAATGTGGCCTTGCGGCGGCGCCCCCTGGAACCCCCTGAGCTATTCCTGATGGCCGCGGGGGCGGTCACCTACTACAGCCTGAGCTGGTTTAACCTGCATTCTGAATTTCCCGGCGTGATGGGCTGGTTTACCCTGGGCCTGGCCGGGTTTTACCTGCTGGCCGGCTTCGGGCTGCTGCCGACATCGCGCCGTGACCCCCGGGCTTATTTTACCGCGTTCACTTTGGCAGCGGCGCTCCTGGTCCTCTTCGTTCCCCTGCAGCTCAAGGACGCCTGGATTCTGGCGGGCTGGACCCTGCAGGCCGCGCTGCTCTGCTATCTCGGCCTGCGCCTGGCGGACCGGAGAATCCGCGGCGGGTTCTGGATCGTCCTTTCCCTGGCCCTGACCCGCCTGCTGTGCGCCGAATGGACCCGTTATCTTGATCCCGGGAACTACCGATTCCTGCTTAACAGAACCGCCCTGCTCACCTTCGGCTTTATTGCCGTCCTGCTCTTGCTGGGCTGGCTTTACCACCGCTTCCGAGAACAGGGCAGGGAGCCGTCAAGCGAAGTTGTCATCCTGGTCGGAGCAGCCGGACTGCTGCTGCTGATCTTCGGCAGCCTGGAGATCTACCGTTACGGCAACGTTCTGGCCTGGCACACCGGCGACGCTGATTACTATCACAACCTGGCCCTGCTGATGATATCGCTTTTCTGGGGTGTGTATGCAGCCGCGCTGATGGCCGCCGGATTTATCCGCAGGCTCCCCCCTTTGCGCTATGCGGCCATCGCCCTCTTCGGCCTGACCGTGGCCAAGGTACTCCTTTTCGATCTCAACTTTTTGGAGCTGGTCTACCGCATCATCTCCCTGGTGGTTTCGGGACTGATCCTGCTGGCCGTATCCTATCTCTACCAGCGCCATCGCAATCGCATCGACCCGGCCGCGTAGATTGCCTGAACCGGGGCCTGCATTAAACCTTTACTTTTAGAGTAAGAGGGGGCGGGATAGCCTCGCCCCCTTCGCCTTCCACCAGGCGTATTTCCATATTTCACTGCAAGGTCTCCACTTTAAATAGACTAAACAAGAATCAACTTGACACCGTAACGTGATGGTGATAATATGCTGTCAAGATCATAGTTCTCAAAGGAGGAGTGTTCATGACAGACGAAGTTTATCGGATCGGGGAGCTGGCGGAGCTGGCCGGTGTTACCCGGAGAACGGTCCATTATTATATCAACAAGGGCCTGATCCCGCCGGCAGAGGGAGCCGGGGTCACCAGCTATTACACCGCAGACCATCTCAACCGGATAAAGCTTATCCGAAAGCTGCAGGAATCATACCTGCCTCTGGATGAAATACGCAAGATCGTAACACCCTTGGACCCGGCCCGGGTTGTGGAGCACCTGGAACAATATGAACGCGGGAAACCGCCAATAAACAAAAGATTTTTTGTTCAGGAAATGGCGCAGGAGGAAAGTTGTCAACTTGCCGGTGCCCGTCTCCTTTACGAAAGGGTGGACTTGGGCAGCAATATCGAGCTGCACTTTCCTGTCGAGCTGAGAGAGGAAAACCCTGCGCTTATACGCTCACTAATAGAAAACGCCGGGAAAATAATACGTAACCGGTAAAACAAGTAAAAGGCGTACTCCTGCCTGCATCGAGAGAGCACAAGGAAGAGTCAGGGAGCAACTACCTGTAAACGCAGGTTAAGCCTCAAAACAAAAAGGAGGAAAAATGATGAATTCGGGGATTGTTGATCTTAACGGAAAGCCGGTCGGTATCCCCTTGAAAGGTGTCCGGATTCATGGTGATATCTGCGGCCTTTACGGAGAGCTGTCGGTGGAGCAGTTCTACGTCAATGACGGGACAAAAGATCTGGAAGTTATCTACACATTCCCCATGCCTGACAAAGCGGTAATTTCGCAGTTCAGCGCCCGGGTGGGCGATAGGACCATCACCGGTGAAATAAGGGAAAAGGAAGAGGCTTTCAAGATTTACGATCAAGCTTTGAGAAAAGGCGACAGCGCTTTTCTTCTGGAGCAATTCCGCCCGAATATTTTCCAGGTTTCCCTGGGGCGGGTTCTCCCCGGGGAAGAGGTGAGAATCAAGATTGTTTACCTGGAAACGATATCATACCAGGATGGAGAGATCAGGATATCCATCCCCACCCTGGTAGCGCCAAGATATATCCCCGGAAGCCGGATCAAGGAGAAGAAGGGAATGGGCTGGTCGAATCCCACTGACCGGGTCCCCGACGCCGATTTTATTACCCCGCCGGTAGGATCCGGAGCAGATTACGGGGTTGAGCTCGATCTGAACCTGCAGCCCTTGATACCCGTTGATGAATACACCTCTCCTTCACACAAATTGAGTGTAACTATTGAGGAAGATGGCAGCGCGCGGATCACCCTGGCCGAAGGCGAGGCCCCCCTGGACCGGGATATCGTCATCCTGGGCCACTGCCGGGATGAAAGCACGGCAGCGGGATTGAGCTGGAAGGATCCGGAAACCGGCGAGGGCTACTTCTACCTCAACATCCTTCCCGATCTTGGCGCCCGCTTTGACCGTGAGGCGCTAAATTACATCTTTCTCATCGACATTTCCGGTTCCATGCACGGGATCAAGTTGTCACAGGCCAAAAATGCTTTGCAACTGTGCCTGAGGAACATGGAAGCCGGCGATAGATTCAACATTGTCGCCTTTGAAAGCGGCTGCCATTACTTTTCGCCGGAGGGAAGTCTCCCGTTCAGCCAGGCCTCCCTTGACCGCGCCTCGAGCTGGATCAACAACCTTGATTCGATGGGCGGCACCGAGATCATGGAGCCGATAAATTTTGCTCTTAAAAACAGCGGCGAAAATGGAACGGTGATCCTGCTCTTCACGGACGGGCAGGTCGGAAATGAGCAGGAGATTATCGATCGGGTCAGACGCGGGATCAGGGGCAATCGTCTTTTTACCTTCGGTATCGATACGGCGGTAAACAGCTACTTTATCAACAAGCTTGCCGAAGCGGGAAGAGGGCTTCCCGAGTTTATCTATCCCGGTGAAAGGATAGAGGATAAGGTGATCCGCCAGTTCTGCCGCATAAACTCGCCGGTGATCAGCAATGTAACAGTAAGATGGAGTGTGATGCAGGATGTGGAGTACTATCCTCAAGAGATCACCGCGATATTTGACCGTGAGCCGCTGACAATGGTCGGGAAGTACACCGGAGCGCTTGCCGGATCCCTGTCTTTGATCGGCAGGTTGAAAGAAGAAGAGCACCGGGTGGGGGTGGATTTAACCCGGCTCTGTGCTGACAGCAAATTTGGCTTCCTGAAAAAGCTCTGGGGTAAAATGAAGATCGAGCACCTGGAAAAAGCCCTTGATGGAATCAATCCCCGCCGCAGAGAGGCCCTGGTCGAAGAGCTGGTGAATATTTCCCGGGAATACGGCGTAGGTTCTTCCCAAACTTCATTCGTGGCGGTGCAGGAGAGGGAGAACAAGGTCACTGGCATACCCGAAACAGTAGTTGTCCCCGTTGCGCCGGCGGCTGACTGGGGCATGTTCTCCTTCCGTCTGGACGTACGTTCAGGGCCCGCAGCGCTCAGCGCGCCCTCATCGAGAGGCGTACTCAGTTTACAGGACAGTCAAAACATGATGCTGGATTACACTGCAACGGTTTTTACCGATGGGGACACCGCCGCCTGGAGCACCGGCAGCGATCTCCAGGAAGCAGTCCGGTTTATCGCCATGCAGCAGCAGGCGGACGGCTCTTTCCCTGCAGAAACAGAAGCGGCTGACAAAGGGGACTCCGTATTCGAAAATACGGCCCTGGCAGCCCTGGCCATGCTTCTGGCTGCTGATGATACGAAGATCTATCGCCGGCAAATTGAGAAGTCCGTGACTTACCTGGTGGATGATCGGCGGCAAAACCAATCAGGCGAGTACCATCACTTTATCGCAGCCCTGGCCTGCAAATTGTACCTGGAAAAAATGAGACACAACAAAAGAACTGCCAGGCTGGCCGGTTCTAAAATCCAAATAATGCAGGATAAGGCCGGAACATTTTCCGCTATTCTCCTGAACCCGGAATTATCGGAAAAAGGGGTACTCGAGGAACTGTATAACCTTCTGGGCGACAGGAAAAGCACCTTGCCAGACGTTACCGCAAAAAGCGGTGTTAAAAAACTGGCGGCCGCTATTTTTAGGGAAATGCTGCAGCCCGGCCGGTAACTCCCGGCTGCAATGACAATAAGTCCCTGCCTTTTTCGGGCAGGGACTTTTCCTTTCCGAAGCATTATTGCTGTTCTTGCCGGTAAACACGTCCCTTGCCGAGACCTCTTGCCCGGGCATTTTCTGAAGGGTTCGGTTCCGCCTCCACCCAGGCTGCGCCGTCCCATCTCAGCCAGGTTCCGTCAAAGCTCAGCTGCCACCAGGTCCCGTCGGCATCCTGAAAGCGCAGCTGGTTGACCTTTTCCTGAAATTGTTCCAGTAAGAGCGACCCGGCCTGGGCCAGGTCATTCAGCCTGGCGTATTCTTCCTCCAGGGCTGCAAAGCGCTCTACTGCCGCGGGCGGTTCCGCTTTATCCTCAGCGGTGCGGGAAGAGATGGCGATGAGATTGCCGGCCGGATCAT
>CAZPET010000097.1:5098-6463 GCA_964585625.1 uncultured Syntrophomonadaceae bacterium | reverse complement strand
TTTCCCGGACGTCGGCTTCCCATTTGCCGCAGCGGCTGCCCCAGCGGCTGGCCAGGTTTCCGGCAATGTAAAGCTCGCTGATCTCGCAGCTGTTGCCGCAGCCGTCGCAGATGAATCCCTGCGGGTGGTAGTTGCTTTCGGCCACGGCGGAGGCGCCGCGGAAGACGCTTCTCTCCACCGTTCCCTCCAGAAAGCGCTGCCGGGCCAGCAGGGCGGCGCCGTAGGCGCCCATCACCCTGTAATGTTCCGGGATGACGAGATCTGCCTTGAGCAGCTGTTCCAGGGCCCAGCGGATCCCGATGTTGGCGGCCACCCCGCCCTGGAAAAGGACCACCGGTTCAACCTTGCGGTTGCGGGCCACGTTGGTCAGGTAATTTTTGGCCAGGGCCAGGCAGAGCCCGGCAATGAGATCTTCGCGGCGGTAGCCCAGCTGCTGTTTGTGGATCAGATCGGATTCGGCAAAGACGCCGCAGCGGCCTGCAATGGCCACCGGGTTGGCGGCCCGGAGGGCGTAATCACCAAACTCTTCGATGGCGATATTCAACCGGGCTGCCTGGTGATCCAGGAAGGAACCTGTGCCGGCGGCGCAGACCGTATTCATGTTGAAGCCCACGGAGACTCCATCTTTCAGGTAGATGATCTTGGAATCCTGCCCGCCGATATCAATCACCGTCCGGACCCCAGGTTCGACCGTCCGCGCGGCCAGGGCATGGGCGGTGATCTCGTTGACCACCGTGTCCGCTCCGATCATCACCGCCGCCAGGTGCCGCCCCGAACCGGTTGTGCCGGCGGCTGCGGGTGGGGCGGGGAAATCTTGAGCTTCGGCAAAAGCCTGGCGGACCGCCTCGATGGGGCCGTCCTCGTTGCGGCGGTATGATGAGAAGATCAGCTCGCCCGCCCGGTCGATTAGCGCTATCTTGGTGGTAAGGCTGCCTACGTCCGCTCCTAGAAAGTAGATTGCAACCACCCCTCTTTCCCTGCCCTTCTCTCCTCGAGAATGTGGGCAAAAGATTCAATGCGCGTCTTCAGGCCGGCCTGGCCGGTCTGCTCGTTTAAAATCACGGTCAGCAGGGGGAGCCCCAGATCCCGGGTCACGCGGGTAAGGATGCTCTGGGCGACAATTTCTGGCATGCAGGTGAACGGCCACAGGTGGATTACGCCGTCGATCCCTTCGTGCGGCGCCAGCGCCGCCAGGCCGACGCTGTCGCGGCCATGCCCGCCGACCGATTCTTCCAGATAGGGCTTTGCCGCGGCACTGATCCGGCGGTGGCGCATCACCAGGGCCGGGCTTTTCAAAACATTGTGCCGCAGCCAGTTCATCACCGTGATCTCGCGCTGCACCTCGATGCGGATATCCGGCAGCGA
>CAZPET010000097.1:0-4998 GCA_964585625.1 uncultured Syntrophomonadaceae bacterium | reverse complement strand
TCGTCAACCGTCAGGATCAGAAAGGGCACCCCGTATTTCGCGGCCGCGTCCTCCAGGAAAACCTCGATCACAGCCTCGGGGCCGCATTCGAACGGCCCCAGCAGGATCAGGCTGTCCACGAGACGGCGGCGCAGCCAGTGCAGCGCGCTGCCGACGATAGCCTGCTCGAAGCTCCAGAGAGCCTGCCCGTAAGAAGTGAGACGCAGGCTCTCCTGGATTGCCTCCGGAGAGACCATCTCCGGAACGAGCACCGCGGCATGTTCCCGTAACCGGTCCACGATATTGTGCGCGATATAGTCGTAGAGGATATAGCCGTGTCCGACCACCCCGACCCGCAGATCCCTGTTCAGGCGGGCGGCGGGCTGGTACGGGCGCTTCCTCTTGAAGCGCCTGACACCCGCAAACTTTTCGTAGCCCTCGGGGATGGTCAGCTGCCGCTCCACGGTAAAGTGGGAAAAGAGATTTTGAAATCGGAGCGCTGCTGCAAAAGCCCGCCCCACGGCGGTGCTGTCCCGGCCCAGCCTGCGGCCTGCCTCCTGGAAAGAGTTGAGTGTGGACCGGGCATCTTCCCGCCAGTTGATCTGAGGGGAGATGATCTGGCCGGGCGGCAGCTCGAGCCCGCTGCGCAGCATGGCCGGAAGGCCGATATGTTTCGGGCAGTAATAGCTGTGGCGGTCCTTGCTTACCAGCGTAGGAATAAATAGGTAATCCACTCCCCGCTCAATCAGCTCCAGGGTGTGGGGAAAGGCCAGTTTGACCGAAATACAGGGCTCATCGGTGGGGCAGACGGAGAGCCGCTCCAGGGTCCTGGCCGTGGTCGGGCTGGAGAGGACTATCTCGCAACCCAGTGTCTCTAAAAATGTTTTGTAAAAAGGCAGGTAGTAATAATAGGAGAGCGCCCGCGGAATTCCCACCCGCATTTTTCCACCTCATCGTTAAGGAAAATCATAGGCTATTTTGGCCCATTTAAGAAAGGGCTATTCCGCATTCCAATTGCGAGATCCTTCGGGCTTCGCCCTCAGGATGAGAATGTATAACCGAGTAAGTTGCACATCAGACTGGAATATATTAAGATGACCTTATTCATGGAAAAAGGGGGAAATGCCGGTGGCGGTAATCGTTCCATTCCGGGGAGTGCGTTACAACGATAAAATAATAAAGGATCTGGCTGAGGTGATTACCCCGCCCTATGACGTGATCACGGCTGCAGAGCAGGAGCAGCTCTACCGGCGCAGCCCGTACAACCTGATCCGCCTTGAATACGGCAAAACCTTCTCCCGGGACCGGGCCGGGGATAACCGTTACACCCGGGCCGCTGCAGATCTTGAGGCCTGGCTCCAAGAAAAAGTGCTCCTTCCGGAAGGGCGTCGCTCTTTTTACCTTTACCGGCAAACCTTTGCTCTCCAGGGCCGTACTTTTCACCGGACCGGGCTGATTGCCGCCCTGCAACTGGAACCTTACTCCAGCAAGATAATCTTGCCCCACGAGGATACCCTGGCCTCACCGAAAAAGGACCGCCTGGAGCTGCTGCGCAGCTGCCGGGCCAACTTCAGTCCGATCTTCGGTCTTTTCTCCGATCCGGAGCAGGGCTTCGCCGAAATCTGCTCCCATCTGCAGCAGGAAGCGCCCCTCTTTGAATTCACCGACCGGCGCGGCGAGAAACACGCCCTCTGGGCGGTGAACGGGCAGCAGGACCGGACGGAGCTGGCACAACTGATCGCGCCGCGGCAGATCTTTATTGCCGACGGTCACCACCGTTACGATACCGCGTTGCAATATTCGCGCGAAGCCGGCCCGGAAAGCTCTCCCGGCAGCGGATATGTCCTCTCCGTCCTGGTGCCCCTGGAAGACCCCGGCCTGGTGATCCTCCCCTTTCACCGCCTCCTGGCCGGGTTTGCGGCGGATCGGCTGGAGCTGCTTTGCGCGAATGTAGATAAATATTTCGCGATTGAAGATCGCGGCCATCTGAAAGAGCTGAATCCAACCCGGTTTGCCGCAGAAATTGCCTCCAGGGGTGAGCAGGCCCCGGCGATGGGTTTGCTTCTGCCCGACCGGGTGATGCTGCTTACGCTTAAAGAAAGAAACGCCTCCGGAGAGCTCGATGTCTCTCTCCTGAAGCGCCTTCTCCTGGATCCCCTCTTTGAGGACGGCGCCGCCCCCGAGCGGCACCTCGATTTTGCGATTGATAAAGATGATGCGCGGGAGGCCGTCCTGGCCGGACGGGCGCAGGCCGCTTTTCTGTTGAACCCCACTCCCATGGAGGCAGTTACGGCGCGGGCCTTGAAGGGGGAAAACATGCCCCAGAAGTCAACCTGTTTCTACCCGAAGCTGCCGAGCGGGCTGGTAATTCACCACCTGGACCTGAGCCACCGAGAATGATGGGGCTTTCGCTTAACTGCCGGACCGTCCTTCCAGCACCTGGCAGAGCTTTCTCCAGAGGAAAGGATTCTTTTTGCGCAGAGCCACGGGGCGCCCCTTCTCGTTGACAAAAGCATGCTCGGTGCTGCCGCGGGCCAGGAGCCGCTCCGCGCAGCGCACCTCGTAAAGGAAAGAGATCCTGACCGCGCGCAAACTTTCGAGAAGGGTAACTACTGTCAGCTCGTCGTCATAACGTGCGGGAGAACGGTAGTCACAGGAGGCCTTGATCACCGGCAGGAACAGGCCGCTTTTCTCGAGATCGCGGTAAGGCAGGCCGAGGGCGCGCATCCACTCGGTCCGGCCGATTTCAAACCAGACAAAGTAGTTGGCGTAATAAGCGATCCCCATGGCATCGGTATCCTTGTAGCGGACCCTTATTTTGGTTTCATTCCTGCGCATGGCAGATTTCCTCTCCAGACCGGAGCGGCCCGCAGGCCGGGTTGTTTTTAGAGGACACTGGCTTTTCCCCGGTAAACCAGTCCCCTGGTGCTGTCGACCGTGATTAGATCGCCGGAGCAGATCAGCCGGGTGGCCTTCTCCGCCCCCACGATGGCCGGTTTGCCGAGGTGCAGGGCCAGGATGGCGCCGTGCGACGTGAGCCCACCCTCTTCGGTGACCACCGCCGCCGCCTTCTCCAGGGCCGATAAAAATGCGCTGTCTGTGGCCCCGGTGACGATAATCTGCCCCTCTTCAACCCCGTCCAGCTCCGCCGCGTCCCTGATCACTGCGGCTTTACCGAAAACCGCTTTCTTTCCGATCCCGGTTCCCTTTACCACAATTTCGCCGACAGTCTCCACCCGGAGCAGGTTTGTCGTCCCCGAGACGCCTACCGGCACCCCGGCGGTGATCACCACGAGATCCCCGTCCCGGATCAATCCGGCATTCTTTGAGGCCCGGATGGCGGTAAAAAACATCTCATCGGTCGATTCCGCCGGCGGGCAGGGCACAGGGGTCACCCCCCAGGTCAGCTGGAGCTGGGCCGCCACCCCGTAACGCGGGGTTACGGCTATGACCGGCGAGCGCGGCTTGTGCTTGGAGACCATCCGGGCCGTATGACCGGATTCGGTCGAGGTGATGATCGCCGCCGCACCCAGCTCCTCTGCCACATTGCAGGTGGCATAGCTGATCGCATCGGTGACATTTTTCTCCACTGCGAGCCCGGAATCTGCCAGGATCCTTTCAAAATGAAGCGCCTCTTCGGCCCGCCGGCTGATCCGGGCCATCGTCTGCAGTGCCTCGACGGGATAACGGCCTACGGCTGTTTCGCCGGAAAGCATCACCGCGTCGGTGCCGTCAAAGATGGCATTGGCCACGTCGCTGGCCTCGGCCCTGGTGGGGCGGGGATAGCGGATCATGCTCTCGAGCATCTGGGTGGCGGTGATCACCGGTTTGCCGGCGCGGTTGCACATGCGAATGATCTTCTTCTGAAGCAGGGGCACCTCTTCGGCGGGGATCTCCACCCCCAGATCGCCTCGCGCCACCATCACCCCGTCGGACACATTCAAGATCTGCTCAAAATTGTCCAGCCCGCTGTCGTTCTCGATCTTGGCGATAACCTTCGCTTCACTGTGCTCCTCTTCAAGAAAACGGCGCAGCTCCATGATATCGTCGCGGTCGCGGGCAAAGGAGGCGGCCACAAAATGTGCTCCCAGTTCCAGAGCTGTTTTGAGATCGGCGCGGTCGGCTTCACCAAGGGCCGGCAGGCCGATCACGCTCCCGGGCAGGTTCAGCCCCTTGTTGCTTTTCAAGATGCCGCCGTGCAGCACCCGGCAGAGAATCTCCTCGCCGCAGATCTCTTCCACCCGCAGCGTGAGCATGCCGTCATCGATCAAAATCAATCTTCCGGGGGCGAGATCCTGCGGCAGCCCGGGATAGGTTACCGAGACCTTCTCCTGATCGCCGGCCTCGGGAGCGGTGGTCAGGATAAAGTCGGCCCCCTCGGCCAGGCAGATCCCCTCGCCGCACAGAGGGCCGGTCCGTACCTCCGGACCGCGGGTATCTACCAGGATGGCCACTATTTTTTTCAGCTGCCGTCCGACCTCGCTGACCGTGCAGAGCCTGCGCCAGTGCTCTTCACGCTTCCCGTGAGAGAAGTTCAGCCGCGCCACATCCATTCCCGCTTCAATCAAGGCGGCCACCACTTCCGGATTTTCGGAAGCGGGGCCAATGGTACAGACTATTTTAGTGCGCCGCATCCAAACCAGGCCTCCTCCTCCAGATTAAGGTGCCGCATCAGCTATAAAGCCAGAATCAGTGACATTTCATATAGATCTTTCGATAATACTTTCTTCCCGGTTAATGCGCTCAACAGGGGAACCGGGATGATTTCGCCGTTCCTGAGAGCGGTCATCACCCCGCTGCAATCCTGCCGCAGCAGCTCCACTGCCGCGGCGCCCATGCGGCTCCCCAGGAGCCGGTCCACTGCCGAGGGGCTGCCGCCGCGCTGGATATGTCCCAGGACAGTGACCCGCGTCTCCAGCCCGGTTCTCTCATGGACCACTTCTCCGATTTTGTACGCGCCGGGAGCGCCCTCTGCGACGAGGATCAGGCTGTGTGTTTTTTTGCGGGCGATCCCCTCGA
>CAZPET010000096.1:0-6494 GCA_964585625.1 uncultured Syntrophomonadaceae bacterium | reverse complement strand
CCCCTCGAAGTGATCGCCCAATACGGCGCCGACACCCTTCGCTTTACCCTGATCACCGGGCAGGCGCCCGGCAATGACCAGCGCTTTCGCCAGGAAAATGTCGAGGCGGGGCGCAACTTTGCCAACAAGGTCTGGAATGCCTCCCGTTTTGTCTTGATGAACCTGGCCGGCGATTCCGGCGGTGAGCCCGACTACACACCGTTTATCCCCGGCTCATCGACAGGCGGCCTGACGAACGAGGACCGCTGGATATTGCATTCCTACAATGAAGCCGTTGGCCGGGTGACTGCTTTGCTTGAAGAATATGAGCTCGGCGAGGCCGCCCGGCTGGTTTATGAATTTCTCTGGAATGACTTTTGCGACTGGTATGTAGAGTTAAGCAAGTATTATCTTTACGGCGGGAGTGATACGGAGACCTCACGCGAAGCCCGCCGCCGTACCCGGGGCGTGCTGGTTTACGTTCTTGACGGGGTGCTGCGCCTGCTGCACCCGTTCATGCCTTTTCTTTCAGAAGAGATCTGGCACTACCTGCCGCACCGTGAATCAGCCCTGGTTGTTGCGGCATGGCCGCGCGAGGACTCCCGTTTGAAGTTCCCCTTTGAGGCGGACGCCATCTCCCTGGTCCAGGAGGCAATCCGGGCGGTGCGCAACCTGCGCAGCCAGGTGCAGCTGCCTCCCGGACAAACAGCGCCGGTGATCCTGAAGCCCTCGCCGGAGGCGGCCGCCGCGCTGGAGCAGGAGCGCCACCAGCTGAGCCGGTTGGCTTTTGCCGAACCTCTGACAATTGACCCGGCCGCTGCAAAGCCGCGTCAGGCGCTGACGGCAATTGTTGGTGAAGAGCTTGAAGCATATCTCCCCCTGGCCGGAGTGATCGATCTCGAGGCCGAAGTGGGCCGCCTTAAAAAGGAGCTGCAGCAGGTTGAAAAAGAGCTGCGGCGGACTGAAGGGAAGCTGCGGAACCCGGGATTTTTGAAGAAAGCTCCCCCGGAAATAGTGGCCAAAGAGAAGGCGCGCCTCGAAGAAGGCTCCACCAAAAAAGAAAAATTAGAGGAAAGGCTCCAGGAGCTACAGTAATCGATGATCCAGAAAACAGAGGCGGCTTACCGCCGCGCCCTCGATTGGATTCACAGTATCGGCCGCTTCGGGATCAAACCCGGCCTGCAGCGGATTGAAGCGCTGCTCTCCCTTCTGGGCAACCCCCACCGGCAGTTGAAATATGTTCATATCGGCGGGACCAACGGGAAGGGCTCAGCTGCGGCAATGATTGCCGCGGTGCTGCAGGCGTCCGGTTACCGTACCGCCCTTTTTACCTCGCCTTATATCCTTTCTTTCACCAACCGGATGAGCATAAACGGCTGTGATATCAGCAGCTCCGAGCTGGTAGAACTGGTGGAGCAGCTTCGTCCTCTCGCCGAAAAGCTCGGTGAAGATGAGCGATTGGGCCCCCTGACCGAATTCGAGGTGGTCACGGCGCTGGCTTTTACCTACTTCGCCCGCAAGCAGCCCGACCTTGTGGTCCTGGAAGTAGGCCTTGGCGGGCGCCTCGACGCCACCAACGTGGTTACACCCCTGGTAAGCATGATTACCAATATCAGCCTGGATCACACCCAGGTACTGGGAGAGACGGTCGAGGCTGTCGCCCGTGAAAAGGCGGGTATTATCAAGCCGGGCATTCCCATGGTTACCGGAACGACGGATCCGGAGGCGCGGCAGGTGATCGAAGATACCTGCCGGGAGCGCCGGGCGCCCCTCTTCTACGCTCTTCCATGCGGGGAAAGCGCTCCCCCCGGAGTGAAAAGCGCATGCTGCGCTCGCCGGGAGATCATCCCGGAAGGGCAGTTGCTTGACTATGACGGTTTTACCTGGTCTTTCAAAGATCTGCATATCCCCCTGCGCGGGCGCTACCAGGTCGGCAATACCGCCGCGGCGCTGGCTGCGCTGGAGCAGCTGGCTGCCTGCGGTTTCTCTTTCTCCGAGAAGGACCTCCGCCGCGGCCTTGCGGATACGATCTGGCCGGCCCGCCTCGAGCTGATCGGCCGGAAGCCTCTGCTGATCATGGACGGCGCGCATAACCCGGCGGCGATGCGTGAGCTGGCCGTTTCGCTCCCTGAATATTTCAGCTACCGCCGTCTGATCCTGGTTCTGGGCGTGATGGCGGATAAAGATTTCTCAATGCTTGATTTTATTCTACCGATGGCGGATACGGTAGTTTTGACCAGGCCCGATCTTCCCCGGGCTGCGGAAACGGAGGCGCTTGCCGCTTTTCTGGAAAACCGGTTTACAGGAAATGTGATCGTGGAGCAAAAAGTGGATCGGGCTCTGGACGCGGCGCTGGCTCTGGCCGCCGCGGACGACGCCGTCCTGGTGACCGGTTCTTTCTACACCGTCAGCGAAGCGCGGGCCTGCTGCCGGGACCTTCTACACCGGGCCGGCCGGTAACCCAATCTTCCAAACCCTCTAAAAGGTGTCAAAAGAAACGTCCCCCTGTTATGGAATTCCGCGAATTTTGGCGTATAATCTTTAACGGGATACAATAGATTAAAGTGGTGCAGTAAATGAAGGGAAGCAGAACCATCAATTATTTAGAACTTCTTGAAACCGGGGAGCTGGCTCACCGGATTACCCGTTTGAAAGGAATGCTCGAGCCCTGCAATCTATGTCCCAGGGAGTGCGGCGCCTCCAGGATCTCCGGTGAACGCGGCGAGTGCGGCGCCGGAAAGGAGGCGGAAATTTCCAGCTTCGGGCCTCACTTCGGGGAGGAAGCGCCCCTTGTCGGCAGGGGGGGCTCCGGTACGATATTTTTTGCCTTCTGCAGCCTGCGCTGCGCTTTCTGTCAGAACTTCGAGATCAGCAGGGGGAAGGACAAATACGCCGTTACAACTGGTGAGCTGGCCGGGATCATGATTGAATTGCAGAGAAGGGGTTGTGCAAATATCAACCTGGTCACCCCCACCCATTATCTTCCGCAAATTGTTGACGCCCTGTCGGTAGCCGCCGGGCAGGGCCTGCGGCTGCCCCTGGTCTACAATTGCAGCGGGTATGAGAAGATCGAGGCCCTCCGCCTTCTGGACCAGATTGTTGACATCTACATGCCCGACATCAAATATGCTGATGAAATAATTGCGCAAAAGTACTCCCGGATCGCCGGCTACCCCCGGATCGCCCGGGAAGCGATCAAGGAGATGCACCGCCAGGTGGGAGACCTGTCTCTGGACAAAAATGGAGTAGCCTTTAAGGGGCTGCTTATCCGCCACCTGGTCATGCCGGGAGACATAAGCGGTACTGCGGAGTTGATGAAATTTATCGCCCGCGAGATTTCCCCCAACTCCTGGGTCAATATCATGGACCAGTATCATCCTGCTTACCTCGCCTACCGCTATCCTGAGATAAACCGCAGAGTCACCCGTAAAGAATTTCTGGAGGCGCTTGCTGCCGCCAGGGAGATCGGTCCCGGGTTAAATCTGTTATAATGATATAAGTTGCTTTTTCCATCACATCATAGCAGGAAAAGCACCGGATTTAACGAACTGATAATCTATTATCCATAATGGAGCATCTCTTATCAGTTAATCCGTACAGTAAAAGGGGTGAGCATGTCAGTATGGGTATGGCAATTTTTAAAGGAGGCGTTCACCCGGAATATCGCAAAGAGCTGACCGCTTCTCTGGCTATTACTGCCGCTCCAATTCCGCAAAAGGCGATCATTCCGCTGCAGCAGCATATCGGCGCTCCGTGTGAACCGCTGGTGGAGGTGGGTGATCCGGTCAAGGCGGGCCAGAAGATCGGCGACAGTGAGAGCTTCGTTTCCGCGCCGGTGCACGCCTCTATATCGGGCAAAGTAACGGCTATCGAGCCCTACAATCATCCTCTCGGCCGGAAGGTAACCGCGGTAATCATTGAAAGCGACGGCCGGGACGAATGGTGCAGTGAGCTTGAGCCCGTTGATAACCTTGACGACCTTTCGCCGGAGGAGATCCGGGCGCTGATCCGCAGCGCCGGTATTGTCGGGATGGGCGGGGCTACCTTTCCGGCACATGTAAAGCTGTCGCCACCGGCAGGAAAAGCGATCGATACGGTGATCATCAACGGAGCCGAGTGTGAACCGTACCTGACGGCCGATCACCGCCTCATGCTGGAAAGGCCCGAAGAGATCGTCTTCGGCCTCGAGGTGATCATGAAGGCGTTGGGGGCGGGGAGAGGAATTATCGGGATCGAGGACAACAAGCCCGATGCCCTCAGGGTGATGAGCCAGGCGGTTGAAGGCAAGTCCGATATGAGCGTTGTTCCCCTGAAAACGAAGTATCCCCAGGGTGCGGAGAAAATGTTGATCCAGGTAACGACCCGGCGCCGGGTCCCCTCCGGCGGATTGCCCCTGGATGTGGGCGTGGTCAACCATAACGTCGGCAGCGCCGTGGCCATATCCGAGGCTGTAAGGAAAGGCAGGCCGTTGACTGAACGGGTGGTCACCGTCACCGGTGAAGGGGTCAGGCGGCCGGCTAACCTGATGGTGCGGGTAGGCACGATTGTAAGCGACCTGCTTGACTTTTGCGGCGGCCTGAAAGAGGAGGCCTGCAAGGTGATCATCGGCGGGCCGATGATGGGGTTGGCCCAGCCGACAACCGACCTGCCCGTAATCAAGGGGACCTCGGGTATAGTGGCCCTGACATCTGAAGATGTGGAGCTTTACGAAAGCGGCAGCTGCATCCGCTGTGCCAGGTGTGTCCAGGCCTGTCCGATCAACCTGGTGCCCACCTTCATCGCCCAAGCGGCCGAGCACGGCCTTTTTAACCGGGCGGAAAAGCTGCATGCCGCCGATTGCATTGAATGCGGCTGCTGTGCCTACATCTGTCCGGCCCGGATCCCCCTGACGCAGTGGATTAGAATTGCCAAGGCGGAAGTGCTCGCCAGGCGCAAGGGTTAAACTGGCCCTTTGAAATGGGAGTGATTAAAATGAACGGAAAACTGGTAATTTCTTCATCGCCTCACATCCGCACGATTCAGTCCGTGCAAAGTGTGATGATCGATGTCCTGATTGCCCTCGGCCCGGTCGCGGTAGTGGCCGTATTTTTATTCGGTTACCGGGCATTGATCACCATGGGTGTGGCCGTGGGCGCCGCCATGCTGTCCGAAGCTGTCTGGATGCGCCGGCTGAATATATTTGGCGACGGCAGCGCTGCAGTGACCGGCCTGCTGCTGGCTATGACCCTGCCGTCCAACGTTCCCTGGTGGATCCCCGCCATCGGGGCGGTCACGGCGATCATTATCGGGAAGCAGGTTTACGGCGGTATTGGATACAATATCTTCAACCCGGCGCTGGTCGGCAGGGCTATCCTGGTAATCTCCTGGGGGACCCGCCTGGCCGGTCCAATCTGGCCGGTTCCCAAACCTTTCCATTTCCTTGCCGATCTTTCCGCGGTTACCACGGCGACCCCCCTGGCCGGTGAAGCTGAAGCCTTAAAGGTTTCGTTGGGCCAGCTTCTTATCGGGAACATGGCCGGCTGCCTTGGTGAAACCTCCGCCCTGGCTCTTCTTTTCGGGGCTTTCTGGCTGCTCTATAAAGGCCATATTGACTGGCGTATCCCGGGCGGTTTCATGGGAACTGTCTGGATCATGGGCGCCCTTTTCGGCGGCGGATTTTATGTTAACCATTATATGACCGGACTGTTCCATCTTCTCGCCGGAGGGGTCCTTCTGGGGGCCCTCTTCATGGCCACCGATATGGTTACCTCCCCGGTAACGCCCAATGGGAAACTGATTTTTGGGGTGGGCTGCGGCCTGATCACGATGCTGATTCGCCTGTTTGGCGCCTATCCCGAAGGAGTTACCTTTGCTATTTTGACGATGAACGCGCTGACCCCGTTGATCGATAAATTTACTATTCCCAGAAAATTCGGGGAGGTGAAGCGGGTTGCGTGAGCTGATCCGCCTTGTTTTAACCCTGGTGATTGTTACTGCCGTGGCCGCGGGGTTGCTTGCCGGAGCCAACATGCTTACCGCTCCGGCCATTGCCCAGCGGCAGGAAGAAGATTACCGCAGCGCTCTTAAAGAATACTTTCCGGATATGGATGATTTCAAAAGTGAAGTTCTCGAACAGGATTCTTTCGACCTGGTTTATGACGCTTCGGGAGAGCTTCTCGGTGTGATGGCGTCTGCCGGCGTGCAGGGATACGACGGCCTGATCAGCTACAACCTGGCCGTGGATAAAGAGGGCAAAATAATCGGCATTCGTATCGTCGAGCACACCGAAACCCAGGGAGTCGGTGACGTGATCGAGAAACCCCAATTTCAGAAGCAGTTCATCGGTAAAAGTTATCTCGATCCGCTGCAGCCCGGAGAAGATGTCGATACGGTCAGCGGCGCGACCAAAAGCACCGCCCCGATGATTGATTCCATCCGCCGGGTTCTGGCAGTGGTTGCCGGCAACTTTCTCGACATTGAAAAAGAAGAGCCTTTCGATATCACCGCCGTGCCCGATGGCACCTACCGCGGTACCG
>CAZPET010000095.1:0-6527 GCA_964585625.1 uncultured Syntrophomonadaceae bacterium | reverse complement strand
TCAACCCTGCTCAAAACCTTACAGGAATGCTGAGCGCAGCGAAGGATCTCTGCCGGCAGCATACAGCGCTGCTGCCGGTCTGATTTATCTGCCGGTAAAGGGGCAACATATAACGGCACATGAATTAAAAGGCAGGTGTGGTTACAGGTGGATGCAGTTAAACCTGGTGAGCATACCGGAAAAGATAAATTATTTTACCTGATCCGCCCTGCATCCGGGGGCATGCGCAACCATCTGCAGCAGCTGCTGCGCCGCTTCAGCCGGGAATACACTGTCTACCTGGGAGCGCCACCGGAAAATGAATTGGCGAAATCAGCCGGACTCCCGGCAGATTCTCTCTTTCACCTGCCTCTTTCCGGGGGGCTGAGCCCGGCCGGGGATCTGATAGTTTTCAGCCGTATCTACGGGCTGCTGCGCAAGCTCCGCCCGGCCCTGCTGCATATCCACGGTTTCAAGGCGGCGCTGCCCGGACTTCCCGCGGCGCACCTGGCCCGGGTTCCCGTTCTGATCACGGTGCACAATTACCCGGCTCACCGGGCTTCTCTCTACATGCCTGCCGCCGGAAGAGCGCCGGGCGCGCAAAAAGCGCAGTACATCGCCGTATCCAGAGCCCTGGCCGGTGAGCTTGCTGCTCTGGGTATTCCGCAGGAGCAGATCAGCGTGATTCATAACGGTATTGATCCCGCTCCATTCGAGGCGGCCGCCGCCGGCCCGTTTTCGCGGCGCCGGAAGACAGATGAAATTATTGTCGGCACGGTGGCCCGCTTCGCTCCTCAAAAAGGGCTGACCTATTTTCTGCAGGCCGCCGCCGCGCTGGCGCCGCTCTTTCCGCGGATGCGCTTTCTGATGATCGGTGACGGCCCCGGGCGCCCGGTTCTCGAAAAGCTGGCCCGGCAGCTGGACCTCTCCGGGCGGCTTTCATTTTGCGGCTACTGCACCGACCTGCCGCGACGGCTGGCCGGTATCGATATCTTTGTGCTCCCTTCACTTACGGAAGGGTTCTCGCTCACGGTTCTCGAGGCGGCCGCCGCCGGGTGCGCGGTGGTGGCTTCGAGAGTCGGCGGTCTCCCCGAGGTGATCACCGGCGGCGTGCACGGGCTTCTGGTCCCGCCGGCTGACGCCGTAGCCCTGGCCCGTGCCGTGGCCGCCCTGGCCCGCGATCCGGAGCAGGCCCGCCGCCTGGCCCTGGCCTGCCGCGAGCGGGTCAGGACTCAATTCACCCTCGAGCGGATGCTTTCCCGGACCGCCGCCCTTTACGACCGGCTGGTTGGTGAATCGCGGTGCCGGGCACCGGAATTCACCAAATCCGGGGGCGGCAGGTGACCGGTGATTCAAAAAAGCAGGCCGGGACCCGGTAAGGAACTTGTTGCCGCCCTGGCGGCCGCGGCGGTGGTATTCTCCTTGATTATTTTTTTACTTTTTCAGTGGATTCGCGCTGCAGAGGAGCCGTGGATCTCTTTCAAGTCTGCCGGCGCTGAAGAAGGGAATGGACGGGTCATCCTGCTGCTGGCGGACCGGCTCACTTACGGCGATCTCCGTCGTGCGGCGGGGCCGAACCTGGCCCGGCTTTTTGAACAGGGCGCCGCCGCCCTGATGAATGTGCGCACCGGGCGGGCGGGCAGTGAAAGCGGCTACCTGAGCCTCGGCGCCGCAGCAAGGGCGGCGGCCGGCCCGGAGGGAAGAATCGCCTTCGAAAAGGGTGAGCTGTTCGAGGGGGAGCGGGCTGAAATGATCTTCGAGCGCCGCACCGGGAAGCGCCCCTCCGGGGCGCTCTTTCATCTTCAGGCAGCCGCGCTGCAGAAGAAAAACAGCGTCCTGCCCTACCCGGTCACGGTGGGGCTGCTGGGGGAGTTGCTCAAGGAAAAGGGTTTTACCGCAGCGGTCTGGGGCAACGCGGACGGGGCCGCACCCAACCGCAGCGCTGTAATGGTAGCCATGGATTCCGGCGGAGAAGTTTCCGCCGGGGCGGTGGGTGAAGAGCTGCTGCAGGAAGATGCTCTTTATCCCTATGGCGTGCGTACGGATGTGAGCAGGCTTGCCGCCGCCGTTATTGAAAACTTCGCCGCAGCCGACCTGCACCTGGTTGAATTCGGCGACAGCAGCAGGCTGGATGATTACTGGCCCTATCTGACACCCGCAAGGGGGGAAGAGCTTTTCAGGAGGACCATGGAGAACCTGGACCGGCTTCTCGGGGAGCTGCAGCTTCCGGTTGACGGGCAGAGCACAGCCCTGCTCCTGGTAACACCCTCGCTGCCGCTGAACCGCCCGGCCGGCGGGGAGCAGCTTACCCCTTTACTTTTGGCCACCGCCGGCGGCCCCGGGTCCGGGCTGCTTGTCAGCGCCGCCACCCGCCGCCCGGGCCTGGTGCAGAATACCGACCTGGTTTCCATGGTTCTCTCCCTGCTGGCGGGCACTGAAAAGAACGCTTCGCCTCGCCCGGTCTCATCCTTCGGCATAATTCCGGATAAAGAACCCCTTGACTTTTTGGATCATTTCAGCACACAGGCGGCGCTGGTATTCAACCAGCGTTCCCCGCTGCTCAAAGGCTATGTTGCCACCCTGGTAGCTGCTCTCCTGGCCGGCCTGGCCGGGCTGCTGCTGAAGTTTCGCCCGCTTCTGCGGCCGCTCTCCCGGGTGATCCGGCTGCTGCTGTTCGTTCCCCCGGCGCTGCTTTTACTCCCCGGACTGCTTAGTTTTCCGCGGCCGGAGGCCTGGCAGAGCGGTATCATTCTTTTCGGGGCGGCGCTGCTGCCGGCCCTGCTGCTGCATCCCCTGCAAAATCGCAACCGCCATCTCTACTGGGCCGTTCTCGGCTGGGGCATCGCCCTTACCCTGGTCATCGATACCCTGGCCGGAGCTCCCCTGCAGCAGCTCTCTCTATTGAGTTACGACCCCGCCGGCGGGGCGCGCTACTACGGGATCGGCAACGAATATATGGGTGTGCTCATCGGGGCGGCCCTGCTGGGGACGGTATCCCTGGCGGCATTTGTTTCCGGGAAGGCTGCAGCGCCGCGGCAGAAAATTGCCTCCGCCGTGCTGGCGGTGGCGATCATTGTCTTTTACGGCATGATCATCTTCATCCTGGCGGCGCCCAATTTTGGAGCCAACCTCGGCGGGACCCTCTCGGCGGCGGCTACTTTCGGGGTAGCCTGGGCGGAACTGTCCGGGGTCGGGGAACAGAAAAAGAAGGCGGCGCTCAGCGTCGTGGCCTTTCTGATTCTGGCTGCAGGTCTGCTCTGGGTCTTGAATACCTGCCTGCCGCAGCTCCTGCCTTCTCATGTGGGCCTCTTCGGTGAAATGGTTCGCTCGCGCGGCCCGGCCGGCTTTTGGGAGACGGTCTGGCGCAAGATGAGTATGAATTTGAAGCTGGTGCGCTATTCCATCTGGGGGCGGGCCCTGGTTACCCTGGTGGGGCTCTGCGTGGTGCTTTTACTTTACCCGGGCGGACTCCGGCAGCGCCTGCGGAGAGAGCACCCCGACCTGGTCACCGGCGTGACCGCCGCACTGGCCGGCGCCGCTGCCGCGCTGCTGACGAACGATTCCGGGGTGGTGGCGGCGGCAACGATCCTTCTTTACGCGGTGCCCCCGGTGCTGGTCACGATCATGCAGAAAAGTTACACCCCGGGGCAAGATATAACATAAGGACGGCAGGATTAACCACGCATCAATGGAATACCTTAGTTTGGGAAATTCAACCGAAGGGGGTTGCTATTTGGCAACGGACAGTATTAACATTTTGCTGCCGAACGGGATCCGGCTGACTTTTATCCCGACGGCAAAATTCAAAACGATCAGCATGGCCTTGTTCATTCACCAGGAGCTGGCTGCTGATAAGGCCACCCTGACCGCGCTGCTACCCTCGGTGCTGGAGCGGGGCAGCCGGCTGTATCCCGACAACCTGACCCTGCGCCGGGCGCTGGAAGAGCTTTACGGCGCCGAGCTCTCCACGGATGTGCATAAGAAGGGGGAGCGGCACCTGATCTCCTGTTCGCTGGAGATGATGCACGGGAAGTATGTTGGAGAGGGTGAGCAGATGCTGCGCCGCGGTTTATCGATCCTGGGCGGGCTCATCGGCGATCCCCTGGTGGTGAACGGCGGCTTCAAGGAGTCATACGTGGCCCAGGAAAAGGAGCAGCTCGCCAATATGATCCGGAGCCTGATCAACGACA
This sequence comes from uncultured Syntrophomonadaceae bacterium, assembly GCA_964585625.1. GTDB lineage: Bacteria > Bacillota > Dethiobacteria > DTU022 > DTU022 > JAAZIN01. Next base: position 2,358 of record CAZPET010000095.1, on the reverse strand, counting down.
AGGCGCTCTATACCGTCGAGAGATGCCTGCAGAGCATGTGTTCCGGGGAGAGGTTCGGAGTGTTTAAATATGGGCAAGTTGAGGATCTGGAGGAGATTGACCCCGCCTCTCTCTGGCGCTACTACCGCGAGCTCCTTTCAACCAACCCGGTGGAGCTCTACGTCGTCGGCGACCTCGATGCGCAGCAGGTGGAGGAGGTGGCCCGGGAGACGGTGCATTTCCACCGCGGGCCGCAGCAAGACGGACTGCCGGATACAGAGGTCTACTTTGAGCCGCCCGAAGTGAGCTTCGTTGAAGAGAGGATGCCGGTCGGCCAGGCCAAGCTGGTCCTCGGCTACCGCACCAATATCGCCTACCGCGACCCGCTCTACTTTGCGCTGGTGATGTATAACGGCATCCTGGGGGGCTTCCCGCATTCGAAGCTTTTTCTCAACGTTCGCGAGAAGGCCGGCCTGGCCTATTACGCCTACTCCCGGCTGGAAAGACAGAAGGGGATCATGCTTATCGCCGCCGGGATCGAAGGGAGCAAATATGAGATGGCGCGGCAGATTATTGAACAGCAGGTCGAGGCGATGGCCCGCGGCCGGATCAGCGAGGTCGAGCTGGAGAACACCCGCCGTGGGCTGATCAACCAGCTGCGCGCCGGGGAAGACAATCCCTACCAGTTTATCAACCGGCAGCTCGACGGCGAGATCGGCGGTAAACAATACACGACGGAAGAGATGCTCCGGGCGATCGAAGAGGTCAGCCCGGACGAGATCAAAGCCGCAGCGGGGAAGGTCCGGCTCGATACGGTGTACCTGCTGCAGGGCGAGGAAGGGGCGGTGCCGGATGACCGGTAACAACAGTAAAACAGTGCGCGAATTCGCTGAACTGCAGGAGACGCTAACCTGCTGCACGGTCTACCCGGGGATGCCGCTCTACATCCTTCCGAAGCCGGGCTATCAGAAAAAATATGCCGCCTTCGCGGCCCATTTCGGCTCGATCGACAACCGCTTCCAGGTGGACGGCGCCGGTGAGCCGGTGACGGTTCCGGAAGGGGTGGCTCATTTCCTGGAGCATAAGCTTTTCGAGGACGAGCGGGGGAATGTTTTCGACCGTTTTGCCGCCCATGGAGCGTCGTCGAACGCCTTTACCACCTTTACGCATACCAGCTATCTTTTCTCGACGACCGATCATTTTTCCGAATGTCTCGAGCTGCTGCTCGACTTTGTGCAGGAGCCCTATTTTACCGCCGAATCGGTGAGCAAGGAGCAGGGTATTATCGGGCAGGAGATCCGCATGTATGAAGACAATCCCGACTGGCGGATCTTCTTCGACCTGCTGCAGTCGCTCTATCACCGCCACCCGGTCCGCGAAGATATCGCCGGCACGGTGGAGAGCATCGCCCGGATCACACCGGAGCTGCTCTATCAATGCTACCGCCGTTTTTACCATCCCGGCAACATGGCCCTGTTCGTGGTGGGTGACCTCGATCCGGACCGGGTCCGGCGGCAGGTCGATGAAAATATCGCCCGGCACAAATACAAGGAACTCGGCGAGATCATCCGGATCTACCCGGAAGAGCCGGAAACAGTGGCGCGGCAGCGCATCTCCCGCGAGATGGTTGTCTCGGAGCCGCTCTTCAACCTGGGTTTCAAGGACCCGGCGGCGGCCAGGCTTGAAGGCGACGCGCTGCTGCGCCGGGAGAGCGCCATGGAGATCCTGCTGGATATCATTTTTGGGCCCAGCGAGCCGCTCTTCAACGAGCTATACGAGGATATGCTCATCGACGACCGCTTCGACGCCGGTTATACCGCCGAGTCGAGCTACGGTTACGTTCTCATCGGGGGGGAAACCAGGGACCCCGACCGGCTATACGAGCGAATCATGAGCGCCATTGAAAAGGCAAAGCAGGAAGGCCCCGGCGCAGAACAGTTCGAGCGTCACCGCCGCGACCGTCTCGGCAGTTTCATGCGCCGCTTCAACTCCCTGGAGTTTATTGCCAACAATTACCTCGCCTACCGCTTTCGCGGCAGCGACCTGTTCAACTATCCGGCAATACTGCAGCAGATCACCCTGGACGAGGTCCGGGCGCTTCTTGAAGAGACCCTTGTTCCCGAAAGGCATGCCGTCTCTATCGTCGTCCCCAAATGAGTCAAGGGGACGGTGACTTTGACTCACCAAAAGGCTTAAGCTCTTTAAATCATGCTCCTGTTTATCCTGGTTATAGGCTCAATTTGCCGATGAGAGGCCCCGGGCAAGGCTCCAACAGCGTAGGGGCGAACTGTGTTCGCCCGCTCTCGCGGCACATATTACATTCATTATGTACAAGGGGCGAGGCGTCCTTGTACCAAATTCCCTCTCCCCCCGGGGGAG
>CAZPET010000094.1:0-6646 GCA_964585625.1 uncultured Syntrophomonadaceae bacterium | reverse complement strand
AGATTGGCGGATCTTTTCCAGCACCGGAATGACAAGCTCCGGGGACCTGTAGAAAACATTCGAAGCGAAGACCAGGTCGTAGCCTTCACCGAGCGGATCGGTATTGAAATCGCCGCCGCGATATTCGACTCGACAGCCGAGTCGGTAGCGCTCCAGGTAGCGCCGCGTCAGCTGCAACACCCCGGGCCGGTCAAAAAGAACCGCCTGCAGATCCCGGTTGAGCAGGCAAAGCGCCGCCGCGTAGAGGCCGTGGCTGCAGCCCAGGTCTAGCATCCGCCGCGCCCGTCCAAAGGCCGGGTCGCGGGCGATCCGCCGGACGGCAGACCTGATGCTGCCGCTGCTGACGGCGCTCTGGGCCATGATCCGGGTGAAGCGGAACGCTTCGGCAGCGTCCTGCTCTCTCTCCTCTTCGGCAGCTGCAGGCTGAAGCAGCTTTCGGCCGGCCTGCTGCAGCTGCTTCAGCCGGGAGAAACGGGATTGCAGAAGTTCACAGATGCTGTGCGCTGAATCGCGGCGCAGGTAGAGTCCGGCAGCGGGAGAGAGCCGGTAGCTCTCCCCCGTCTTTTCCAGGCAGGCCAAAGCGGCTAGGGCGTCCAGAAAGGCGGCTGTCTTTTGGGGGTCGCCGCCCAGCGCCGTGGCAAGCTCGCCGGACGTGAGCGCTGCTTCACCGAGAATATCGAAGATGCCGCATTCCAGGGCTGCCTGCAGCAGCAGGATCGCTTCACAGCTGCAGAAATCCTGCTCCAAAAAATGTGTATTCAGCGGCGGCGCTATTTCCGCCAGCCGCGAAGTAAACCGGGGCATTCCGGTCCCCCTCCCCCCTGACCCGTTGGTCAACTTTAACGCAGCCGGGCTCCGTGCAGATCCGGCCGGAATTCAAAATCAAGCGTAAATCTCTCGACATGCTTCCTGGCGGCATAAACGGTAATGTCATGATAGACCGGGACAATGGGCGCTTTTTCAGCCACCAGGGCCTGCAGTTCGGTGTAAAGCTCGCAGCGCCGCTTTTGATCCATTTCACCGGACGCCTCCTCGATCAGGGCATCGGCCTCCGGGTCGCTGAATTTGATTCCCCGGCTGCGGTTGAAGCCCCCCTCCGAATGGATCCACTCGCTGAAGAAGTCGTCCGGATCGCTGCCGGTCCAGGGCGTCAGGCTGATGTGGTATTCGCCTGCCTTGACCGCATCGTTGAACGCCCCCATCTCGAGGCTTTTCAGGCTTACCGCAAATCCGAGCTTGCCCAGCTCGGTCTGCAGATACTGGGCTATGGAGAGCATCGGCCAGCGCCGCGCCCAGTTGGCACAGACTAGAATTTCAATGTCCTTATCTTCTTCGGCCAGGCTTTTCTCGATCAGCTCCTGTGCGGCGGTGCGATCAAAAGAGGGTGCAGCGTCAGTGTTGATCCATGATTCGGCCAGGGGAGAAAGCAGCCCCGCCGCCGGTTTGCCGTAACCGTCAAGCAGCTTCTCTACCAGCTCTTCCCGGTTGAGGAGCAGGGAAATGGCCCGCCGCAGCTCCGGTTCATCAAAAGGCGCCTTCTCTGTTTGAAAGATCAGGTAGACCGATGTCAGAACATCCGCGGTGAAGAGCTCTATTTCTTGGTCCGCTTTGAGCAGCGGCACCTGCTCGGGCAGAATCACCCCAACATCGGCCAGAACATCGACCTCGCCCGAGCGCAGCGCGGCGACACGGGTGTTCTCATCGGGGATGTAATGAAAAACAACCTTCTCGATCTCCGGGGCGCCACGCCGGTAATCCGCAAAGGCCTTCAACTCGATGGTATCCTCGCCCCGCGCCTCAAAGATATAGGGGCCTGTACCCACGGGCGCTTTCAGGCCGGTTCCCTCCTCTTCCAGGACCCGGGGGCTGAAGATGGCGCTGTTGAAGTAGCTGATGATCTCCGGGAAAGCGGGGCGCGGCACCGCCAGCTCCACTTCCACGGTCAGCGGCCCGGCCACCCTGATCTCGACGAGATCCTGGTAAGCCCGGGAGGTGGCCGGGTGCTCGCTCAGGCGCAGCAGGTTTTTTTGAACCGTCTCCGCATCGAGCGCGCTGCCGTCATGAAAGGTAACTCCTTCGCGCAGCTGAAAAGTCCAGACCTTTCCATCGGGGGATGAAGTGAAGCTTTCAGCCAGCCAGGGCTCCGCCTCGAGCTTTTCATCCAGGTAGGTGAGGCTCTCCCAAACGTTGGTGCTGCCGTGCAGAAAGGTGCGATCTTCGGGGCCGTAATAGAAATCGCGCCCCAGTCCGATGGTAAGTTCCGATTTTTTTTCGACATCCACCGGTTTCTCCGCACAGCCGGCCACCAGGAATAAAAACAACAACCCGGCCAATAGATACAACGCAAACCTGGATCCTATTTTCAGTCGCCTCATGCTGTCAAACCTCCTTTTTTATTTTTCTGCCTGTCTTGGGTGGGCGAGGCATGCCTCGCCCCTGCAAAATAAAAGGCTCGCCCCTACAATTTATAGGTAATTAATTTGATTGCTTCTTAGCAATGTCTTCTGACCTCCGACTTCCCACCTCTGACCTCCGATGGGCGAGGCATGCCTCATCCCTGCGGGTTAAAGGTTAAAGCCGTCCTCCGCTTTTCAGTTCACCCGGAAACAGGCGGCCCGGTGACCCGCCGCCACTTCTGTTAAAGGAGGGCTTTCCTCGCGGCAGCGCTTCATTTTTTCCGGGCAGCGCGGGTGAAAACGGCACCCGGATGGAAATGCGGCCGGATCCGGGGGCTCACCTTCAAGCGGGCGCATTGTTGAAGGGCTGAACAGGTGCGGCTCCGCCGCCAGCAGCGCCTGCGTGTAGGGATGGAGCGGGCGCTGCAGCTCGCCGGCCGGAAGCTCTTCAACGATCTGCCCGGCATAGATCACCGCCACGCGGGAGCAGAGATATCGCACCGCGGCCAGGTCGTGCGACACGAAAAGAAAGCCGGCGCGGCAGCTTTCCCGCAGGTCGAGAAGCAGATTTAAAAGCCGGGCCTGCACGGAGAGATCCAGCCCCGAGGTGGCCTCGTCGCAGAGGATCAGCGCCGGATCGGGCGCCAGGGCGCGGGCCAAGGCGATGCGCCGCTGCTGCCCCCCGCTAAACTCATGGGGATAGCGGCGCCGGTCGCCGCCCTGCAAGCCCACATGGATCAAAACTGTATCCACCCTTTCAACAATCCGGCGGCGATCGAGAGCGGGCGTAAAATTGATCAGCGGCTCGGAGACGATCCGCCCCACGGTCAGGCGGGGGTTAAGCGAGGCGGCGGCATCCTGAAAGACCGCCTGGACCTCCCGGCGAAATTGAGCCCACCGCCGCCCGGAAACTTTGTTTAGAGCCTCCCCCCGGAAAAAAAGCGCCCCGGAGCCGGGGCGCTCCAGCCCGAGAAGCAGGCGCAGAAGCGTGCTCTTCCCGGAGCCGCTTTCACCGACCAGCCCGAGAGCCTCGTGTTCCCGGATGGAGATATCCACGCCGTCCACGGCGCGGATGCGCCGGCCGCCCTGGCGGTAATCTTTGCTTAATTCCCGCCCTTCCAGCAGAATCATGGGCTGCCCACCGCAGCTTCGGCGGCGCCTCCTCCGGGCACGCCGGTGCGGTGACAGGCTACCAGGCGGCAGCCGTCTCCGGCGGCAAGCAGCGCGGGCGGCTCCTCCCGGCATTCGGGCAAGGATTGCGGGCAGCGCGGGTGAAAAGCACAGCCGCGGGGCCGCTGTAATGGCGAGGGCGGCCGGCCCCCCACGGGCTGCAGCCGCCTCCCCTGCCTGAAGGAGGGGTGCGAGCGCAGCAGCGCCGCGGTATAGGGATGCCGCGGCTCCCGAAAGAGCTCCCGCAGGGGCCCGCACTCCACGAGGCGCCCCGCATAGATCACCGCCACATGATCGGCGATCGCCGCCGCCGCCGCCAGGTCGTGGGTGATCAGCAGCAGGGAAAAACAGCATTCGTCGAGCTGCCGCTTCAAGTCGCTCAAGATCTGCAGCTGCAGGGTGACATCGAGAAAGCTGGTCGGCTCATCGGCAATGAGCGCCTGCGGGTGCAGCGCCAGGGCCAGGGCGATCGCCGCCCGCTGGCGCATCCCCCCGCTCAGCTGAAAGGGATAACTGTGATAAGCCCGCCCGGTAGGAAGCCCGACCCCGGCAAGTTTCTCCGCGGCCATTTCCCGCGCCTCTGCCGCCGAGACGGAGCCGTGAGCCAGGATGGTCTCGGTAATCTGTGCCCCCACGGTGAAAACAGGGTTGAATGAGGCCAGCGGATCCTGGAAGATCAGGGCGATCTCTTTCCCCCTGATCGCGCGCATCTCCGCCGGCGGCAGCGCCAGCAGGTCACGGCTTCCCAGGATCACCTTTCCGCCGACGATCCGTCCCGGGGGCGGCACCAGCCGCAGCAGGGAGAGCGCGGTCACGCTTTTCCCGGCGCCGCTTTCACCGAGCAGGGCCAGGCAGCGGTTCTGCTGCAGGGTAAAACCGACCCCGTCAACGGCGCGGATGACCCCTTCAGAGGTATAAAAAGAGGTCGAGAGCCCGGCAACCTGCAGCACTGTCTCTTTGAGCGCGCTCAATCAAGGCCTCCTCCTTTCAGCGCCGCCGCGGCAGGCTGCGGCGCCTCTTCTTTGCCGGCGGCGGGACCGGTATATCCCTGCGGATCAAGGGCATCCCTGAGACCGTCTCCAAGCAGGTTAAAACCGAGAACGGTGACGGCGATGGCGGCTCCGGGGATCACCATCAGCCGCGGAAATGTCTGCATGAAGGGGCGGGCATCGTTGATCATCGCCCCCCACTCCGGTGTCGGCGGTTGCGCCCCCAGTCCCAAAAAAGAGAGCGTCGAGATGGCCAGGATCAGCTTGCCCAGGTCCAGCGTCGCCAGGACTGCCACCGGCGGCAGGACATTGGGGAGAACATGGCGCCGGACCAGGGCGGGCCCGCGGCTGCCGCAGACCCGTGCAGCGGCGATATATTCTTTCTCCTTGATGGAAAGAACCATCCCCCGCACCACCCGGGCGTAGCCCACCCAGGAGACCAGCGCCAGGGCGAGCATGGCATTCAAGAGTCCGGGCCCCAGGATCCCGACCACCACCAGCGCGAGGACAAGGTTGGGGAAAGCAAGAATGATATCCACGAAGCGCATGATCACGCTGTCGACAATTCCACCGCAGTAACCGGCCAGCAGGCCTACCGGAATCCCGATCCCGAGCGTCACCGCCAGAACGGTCAGAGAATACTGCAGCGTTACCCGGGCGCCGAAAAGAAGCCGCGAATAGAGACAGCGGCCGAGGCCGTCCGTCCCCAGGGGATATTCCCCGCCGGGCGGCAGGAGCCGTTCGGCCAGGGAGACCGGCTCCGGATCGTGCGGCGCCAGGAGCGGCGCAAAAAGGGCGGCCAGAAAAACCAGCCCCACCAGGAGCAGCCCCAGCAGCGATGCCGGGTCCCGCAGTATTTTTACCCTCATCTCAGCCCACCCCCTGCCGGTCCAATTTGATCCGGGGATCCAGGAACCGGTATGAAAGATCGACCGCAAGGTTTGCGGTGACATAGATCAGCGCCATCAGAAGGGCGTAGGCCTGGATCACCGGGATATCCCGGTTAAAGATGGCCTGGATGGCGAGCCGGCCCACGCCCGGCCAGGCGAAGACCTGCTCCACAACCGCCGTCCCGCCCAGGAGGCCGCCCACGGTCATCCCGAAGACGGTGACCAGGGGAATGAGGGCATTGCGCAGGGCATGCCGTCCGATCACCGCCGCCTCGCGCAGGCCGCGGGCGCGGGCTGCGCGGATAAACTCGAGCTGCAGCACCTCGAGCAGGCTGGCGCGGAGCAGGCGGGCATAAACCGCGGCCAGGCCGAACCCGAGGGTCAGCGACGGCAGCAGCAGGTGCGGCAGCCCGCCGCGCCCCATCACCTGCAGGTAATCAGACGGCACCGCCACGTAGCAGATCAGCAGCAGGCCGACATAAAAAGAAGGGAGCGAGGCGCCCAGCAGGGCGGTAAAGCGGCTCAGGTGATCGATAATTGTCCGCGGAAACAGCGCAGCCAGCGTGCCCAAAGGGAGAGCCAGGAGAAACATAACCACCAGACCCCCCGCCGCCAGCTCCAGAGTCGCCGGCAGGCGGCTGAAAATTTCGCCGGCAACAGGCTCGCCGCTGGTATAGGAGATCCCCAGGTCCCCCCGGGCTGCCCGGCCCAGCCAGGCGGCGAAGCGATGTAAAACCGGTCCGTCGAGCCCCAGCTGCCGCCGCGCCACAGCCAGCGCTTCCGGGGTTACCTCGATCTCTTTTTTCAGCAAAATGATCTCCGCCGGGTCTCCCGGGGCCAGCTCCATCATCATGAAAGTAATAAAGCTGACCCCCAGCATCACCGGGATCAGGATCAGGAGCCTTCTGACAATATAGCGCCTCATAGTCCACCTTTTGTGTTACGTACTTTCAATACGGTACCACGGGAAGACCATAAAAAACTCCGCAATGCTACATTTGAGCAATTACGTGTTACTATGAACTATTCGAGTTAACTTTAGAAATTCCTGCTGAAATTAATAAATTTTAGATTTTCTATGAATGGTCCAGCTATTCCTTGAGGGCGCTGAGGATGGAGCGAAGCCGCTCGCGGTAACCGGCATTTTCAATCACCGTGCCGGTGACGACGATATCGGCGCCGGCCTGGCGCACCCGGCGTG
>CAZPET010000093.1:2976-6712 GCA_964585625.1 uncultured Syntrophomonadaceae bacterium | reverse complement strand
CCGAAATCAAGCCCTCGGGAGCGGGGGTAACCCTCGAGGTAAACTTTCACGGCCGCGGGTTTCATCCACCCCTCGCTTTGCACAGCGAGGGGCACCAGGACAGCATGGGCATCTGCCTTTATTTTGCCCTGGCAGAGCGGCTTACCGGAGGCCTGCTCGACCTGATCATTTTGGATGATGTGGTATTGTCAATTGACGAGGAGCATCGTTTAGAACTATGCCGCCTGTTTAGCGGCCCCTTCTCCAACCGGCAACTGTTTATTACAACTCATAACAAAGCCTGGGTGCGGCAGCTAATCAGCCAAAACGTGGTGACGCCAAAAAATACCCTGCGGCTGGATGGTTGGGACATCAACACCGGCCCCCGGATGCAGTTAGGTTACTTATAACTACGCAAAAGTCTAAACCACAGGCAGTAAATACTATGGGTTATTTCAAAAGACCGGTAACATACTTGTGCAGGACGCTGGTTATAAGAGTCTGATAGGGAATACCCTCTTCGAGTTTTCTTAACTACCCGGCGTCAGTAGATGTTGCTGAAAGAAAGAGGCTATCCGGCCGGCCAGGACTCCTTCATAACCATGCCAGAAATGATCGGCGCCTTTAATCACTTCAACCGCACCGGCGCCGTCCGGGCCGGTGATCTTCTCTTTTTGCTGAAGGATAAAGGAGGCGGGAATCAAGTTGTCTTCTGACCCGCAGAGAATTAACCTGGGCCTGGTATAGTTGCTCAGTTCCGGTATTTCCGGCGGTGAAACAGCGGCGACTGCCTTGATCCTGCCGCTCTGCATCGCCGCATTGAGGGCAACCGCGCCGCCAAAGGAATAACCGGCCAATCCCACCCTTCCGGATTCAATCTCGCTGCGGCCGGCCATAAAGGCGATAGCGGCAAGGGTGTCGTCAATCTCACCCTGGCCGCTGTCATGCGCCCCTTCACTCCGCCCCACCCCGCGGAAATTGAAGCACAAAGAGGCAATTCCCTTTTTGGCCAGGACCCTGCTGATGGCATAGACCACGTTGTTGTCCATGCTGCCGCCATACAGCGGATGAGGATGGCAGATCACCACCCCCGCCACTGCACGCGGGGGGATCACCAGGCACCCCTCCAGGTTCAGGGCGCCGCTCTGGAAAAACACCTTATCATTCTTCATTTTATCATTTCCCATATTTCATCGAAGCCTATCTTATTAAGCTGTCACCGCTCACGGCGGTGATTCATCAAATGCCTCAACCCATACCCTGGTAACCGATCGATTTGACCTTCCCGTTTTCCACCAGCACGGGGACAATGTCAGCGCCGTACTTTTCCCTGGCCTCCTTCAGGGCGGACCGGTCAAGGCTGACATTGTGCAGCCGGTACGAGAGGCCCTCCTGTTCCAGCTGCTCGATCTGTTTCCGGCAATAAGGGCAGCCGTCTTTAACGTATAGCTCCAGCATTGGAAGCACCCCCTTTCCTGATATCTATATTCCCCTGATATTTTTTAGCCTTTCCCATCCAGCATGCCGTTCCCTAGTTGACCCCAAAGACAGCGACGCCGTCGCTCTGCTCTTCAAAAGCGCGGCCCTGGTGGACGAGCAGGTCGAGGTTGACCAGGGTTTCATTTACGGCCAGGATGATATCGAAACCTTTGAGCCGCCCCTTGAAGTGAGCAAGCGCCAGCTGATAGGGATTCTGCGGGCCGGTAGATTTGAGGAGATTGTAGATCTCTTCCAGGCGCTGCCGGTAAAAAGCAATGCGTGAATTGATCAACTCCCGCGGTTCTTCAATCCGGTGACCGTGCCCGGGAAAAATGAGGTTGATCTCCATTTCGGTCAGCTGCTGCAGGCTGTCAAGCATTTGGGCCAGGCTTAAATTACGCTTTATTCCCGCAGGGGTCGCGGTATACTCCGCCAATGGATTGGTGGTAATAGAGGGCAGAACGAGATCACCGGACAACAGAAGATATTTCTCGGGCCAGTAGAACACGGTGTGTCCGCTGCTGTGTCCGGGCAGGTGCAGCGGCTGCAGGGAGAAGTGTTCAAATTCCAGGGTCCCATTACTGTCAAGGGCCCTGGCCTTTTCGATGGGATCACTGTAGCGGTCCATCATCCGTCCGGCCTTGCTGAAGCCGGCCATAACGTCCCGGGGAATGCCGGCATTGTGCAAATAGATTTCATTTGCCGGCTCGCCTGCCGGTGCAATCTTGGAAAGATCCTTTTCGTGAATCAGAACCTCCGCGCCGCTCCGCCGCTGCAGCTCACCGGCAGCGCCAAAATGATCGACATGACCGTGCGTGAGCAGGATCCGCTTAATCATTCGGAGATCAATATTATGGCCTGCCAAAGCCCGCTCCAATTTTTCCAGAGAGCGGCTGCTTTTCATGCCGGGATCGACTAAGGTCAAAGGATCGTCATTAATTAAATAAGCATTGACCGAATCCGGCGAGGGAAACGGCAAAGGCAGGACAATCGGGATGATTGGTAAATTTTTATACATGGGGGCCTCCAACTTTGTCTTTACTGAAGTTTATACCATAAATGTTTACCGGATCCAACCACCTTATTAGTAAAGGTGGCCCAATGATTGTGCCGTTTATCCAATAGTCGATATTGTTTGACATTAGTTGCCTGGCAATTTACAATGGTTTTGCAGGCGGCGGGCCCTATGATCGGAAGTTAATCACCGCGCGCTCTAGCCGGGGCCTTTAACAGGTTTATGCTACAGAGAAAGAATAGAGCAAGCGCATAAGCAAGTTATTATATCGGAAAAGAAAGAGAAAGACTGGTTTAACAACATGAAACTTGTTCCGGGTAGTGATAGCTCCTTGCTGAAATTGGGGAGAAGAAGGCTAACCAGTTTCATCACCAGCCTTTTGCTTGTCCTCTTCATACCGGCGGTATCGCTGTTTCTCTCCGGGTGCGGGCTGCTCCTGGAAGAGCTTCTTGCAGAGGACAACGAGTGTGCCGAACTCACCACACTGGCGGTATATGAAATCAGGGACGATTGGATTTATCCCTGCGATTTTCCCGAAGTGGATGAGCTATACCTCGAATGGCAAGCGGACAGGGCCAAGCACGAAGCTATCTGGGAGGTGGTCAGCACACTTTTTCCCCCTGACTTTTTGGACCTGATAGCCTACATGGAGATCGTTACCGACGGCGTTGATGAGACCATGGGGGCAATCGAAGGGGTTGATGATATTGATGAGGAACTCTATATCTTGAGCCTGGATATCATTGATCTCTATGATGATCACGAAGAGATCGTTCTGCAGGTCCTGGTCGAAACGATCCTCCACGAACTGGGTCACCTGATCACCCTTAATGAGACCCAGGTCAACCCCGTTGAATATGAAGATGCAAACCCTGACACCTATTCCACCGACTACGGGGATACCAGAGAAGATTCTTACCTCAATCTCTTTTTCCGGCGCTTCTGGGTTGATATCTATGACCAGTGGAGCGAACTGGCTGAAATTGAAGATGACTTGGAGAGGGAAGAGGCGCTTGAAAACTTTTATGAGAAACATAAAAGCAAATTCGTTTCCGACTATGCCGTGACCGATCCCGATGAGGATATCGCTGAAACCATGATGATGTTTATCCTTAACGATAAACCGAACGGCCGGAATATGGCGGAGCAAAAAATCCTTTTTCTCTACGAATTTCCGGAGCTGATGGAGCTGCGGGACGAAATCAGGTCGGTCCTGAATGACTACAACTTGACTGCAACGCCCGGGTTGAACAGCTTAATGGT
>CAZPET010000093.1:0-2876 GCA_964585625.1 uncultured Syntrophomonadaceae bacterium | reverse complement strand
TTCATCGGATGCTGATTCTCTCAATAATGGCGTCAGGGGGTATTCCTCGTAATCCTTGATCTCGACGGTCATCCAAAATGAGGCTAATCGCCTCCGAAAGACTCTCTAATGCTTCCTCTTTCGTTTTCCCTTGGCCGTTCGCGCCAGGGACTTCAGGTGAATACGCTATGAACCAACCACCGTCTCGCTCGATAACTGCCGTAAATTCATTGCTCATAAGACCGACAAACCTCCTTATTAAATAAATCACCCTCTAGCCTTATCTTACTACAGTCTGAGTTATTAGCGCCAATCTGTTTCAAAAATGATCCGGATCATAGCGCTTCAAAAACAGGGAATTGGTCACAACCGTCACCGAGCTCAGGGCCATTGCCGCTCCGCCGATAACCGGCGTAAAGGCGCCAAATACGGCCAGGGGGACGGCAATCACGTTATAGAAAAATGCCCAGAAGAGATTCTGCCGGATCTTGCGCAGGGTGCGGCGGGAGAGGCGAATGGCAGAGGCGATCTTTCTTAAATCGCCTTGCATCAAGGTGATCGAGGCGCTTTCCATGGCTACATCTGTCCCGGTGCCGATGGCCATGCCTACATCAGCCGTGGCCAGGGCCGGCGCATCATTGATCCCGTCGCCGACCATGGCGACAACGTGTCCGGCATCTTTCAGCTTTTGCACCTCTGCGGCTTTATGCCGGGGTAAAACTCCGGCAATAACATTGCTGATGCCCACCTGCCCGGCAATGGCCCGGGCGGTTTTCTCCTGGTCACCGGTGAGCATATAAAGATCGAGGCCCATCTGCTGCAGCTCCGAGATGGCCTGGGAGGCGCTTTCTTTGACCGTATCCGCCAGGGCGACCATGCCGGAGAGGCTGTTTCCTTTCAAGGCTATCATCACTGTTTTACCCTCTTCTTCCCAGCGGTTTTTCTGCGAAAGCAGCGGTGATAGATCGACGCCGGCCGTATCCGCCAGCTTCTCATTACCGATCAGCCAGGTCTCATTCATCAGGTCAAACCTGATTCCCTGCCCGGGCAGCGCCTCGAAATTATCGACATCTTGCAGCGGTATCCCCCTTTCTTCCGCCTCTTTGACCACGGCCCTTCCCAGGGGGTGGTCCGATTTTTTTTCTCCCATGGCGGTAATGCCCACAACTTCTTTTTCATCGAGGGGAGCCAGGGCAAAAACATCTGTTACCGCCGGGACCCCCCGGGTGATAGTGCAGGTTTTATCGAGGACCACGGCGTCGATCTTCCCCGCCCGCTCCAGGTGTTCCCCGCCCTTGATCAGGATGCCTCGTCCGGCCCCCACTCCCGTCCCCACCATGATCGCCGTCGGTGTGGCCAATCCCAGGGCACAGGGGCAGGCCACAACCAGAACTGTCACCATGTGCATCAAAGAGCTTTCAAAACCCACCCCGCTGATATACCAGCCGCCAAAGGTGAGCAGGGCAACGGCTATTATTGCAGGCACAAAGATACTGGAAACCCGGTCCGCCAGGCGCTGGATGGGGGCCTTGGAGCCCTGCGCCTCCTCCACCAGGCGAATAATCTGGGCCAGAACCGTGTCCCGGCCAACCTTTGTGGCCCGGAAAGTAAAGCTTCCATAATTGTTGATGGAGGCTCCAACCACCTCATCCCCGGGTTTCTTCTCCACCGGCATGCTTTCTCCGGTCAGGTGCGATTCATCGATACTTGAGTTTCCCTCCTGGATCACACCGTCCACGGGAACCCGCTCTCCCGGGCGCACCACGATCAGATCGCCAACCACTACCTGATCTGCGGGGATATCCACTTCTACGCCCTCCCGGAGCACCCGGGCAGTTTTGGCCTGCAGCTCCATCAACTTTTCGATGGCCTCAGAGGTTCGCCCCCTGGCCACGGTCTCCAGCAGCCTGCCCAGCAAGATAATGGTCATGAGCATGGCCGAAGATTCAAAGTAAAAAAGACCCCAGCCGGCAAACAGGGAGACCAGGCTGTAGAAATAGGCAACCGACGTGCCCAGCGCCACCAGGACATCCATGTTTGCGCTGCCGGCTTTTAATGAGCGGTAGGCCCCGCGGTAAAAAGGCCACCCGGAGAAAAACTGAACGGGCGTGGCCAAGGCCAGTTGCACCCAGGGGTTAATCATAAAGCGGAGTCCGGCATGTGAAAAGATCATCATCACGGCAAGGGGAAGGGTAAAGAGAACTGCAATGATAAACCTGGCCAGCTGCCGGTTCTTCTCTTTCCGCCTGTCCCGGGCCGCTTCATCAAAAGATAGATCCCGGGCCAAACGCACATCGTAGCCCAGTTCTCTCACGGCCTTTTCCATCTCAGATACTGTAATCATGCCGGGAATATATCTAATGCTCGCCTTGCCGGTAGCTAAATTTACAGCAGCTTCCTGCACTCCCGGCAGGGCATTTAGCCTGTTCTCAACCCGCGCCGAGCACGCCGCACAGGACATCCCGGAAATTAGAAGTTCTTGGCTTCCGGTCTCAGACATGGCTAATTGACACCCCCTCATTGACTACCCGATCATCTTAAAGGTTGTCTTCACTCAAGGTTTCATATACTTTTCCTGAAGCAATTTGGCCACGCCGTCGATTGAGATTGGGCTGAAGAAACCTGATTCATTATACAATAAGCGTGACCGGGGAACAATTCCGATCACGCCTATTAAACCACTCCGCAGCACATGGAAAATAGCGCTCGCAATCTGCCAGGTGGCTAAATCTTTTTACCTGCGACTTGGCATGGCAAATATTTGGGCCTTAGCCCGGTAATCTTTAATCACCTCTTGTACACTCAGCGCGCGCCTCCGCCACCGCCCCCCCCACCGCCGCCGCCGCCGCCGGAAAAACCGCCCCCTCCGCCGGAACCGGAGGAAGAAGAGCTGAAGG
>CAZPET010000092.1:0-6750 GCA_964585625.1 uncultured Syntrophomonadaceae bacterium | reverse complement strand
CAGCGCGGTCAGCTCGAGGCTGCCGCGCCCGCGGACACTGATCAGGTCACCCTGGTTCAGCCGGGAGGAAGGGGTTTCAACAGGCCGCCGGTTCACCTGCACCAGGCCGCCTTTTACCAGGAGCACCGCCCGCGCCCGCGAGAGGCCGAACCCAAGTGCCATCACCGCATCAAGCCGCAAAGCAGCCACCGTCCCGCTGATCTCTTTAACGACCGCCGCTACTGAATGATCGGGCTGACCGGAAGCAGCGGTAGCACTGCCGGAGCCTGCTTCAGCACCGGACCGGTTATTCTTTTCGCGGTTCATCTGCCCGTCACCCCCTCTCAGCATCAGAAAAACAGGCGCCCGACCAGCTGCCGGCCCACCATTAAAAGCACCCATAAAATTATCGGAGATAGATCCATGTAGCCCATTCCCACCCTCACCGGGGGAACAATCCGGCGCAGCGGCGCCATCAGGGGCTCGGTAAGTATATAACAGAAGCGGAAAACATTGTAAAGAATCGGATACCTGTAAAATGAGCCCTGAAACCATGAGAGGATAATCCGGCCCAGGATCACATAAGTATAGATATCCATAAAGATCAAAAGCCCGTTGCCGATAATCTCGATTCTATTTCACCTGCCCTGGCGCTCCGTGTCCGAAGAGAGCGGTGCCGATCCGCACCAGCGTGGCCCCTTCTTCAACAGCCACGGTATAATCGTTGGTCATCCCCATGGAAAGCTCTTTCAGTTCCATTCCCGGCCGGGCATGGACTTTTTGAAGCTCGCGCAGGCGGCGGAATAGAGGCCGCGCCTCAGCGGGATCGGCATAATAAGGAGCCATGGTCATGAGCCCCTCTATCCTGACCCGGGGAAATTCGCGCATCGCCTCAAAAAAATCGGTGAGTTCAGCCTCCGGGAGGCCGAACTTGCTCTTTTCACCGGAGATATTCAGCTGCACCAGACAGCGGGCCTCCGTATCCTGGCGCTCCGCCCGGCGCTGCAGCGTCTCGGCCAGGGAGAAGCGGTCGAGCGAATGAATCAGATAAAAAGCAGCCAGCACCTCCTTGACCTTGTTGGTCTGCAGATGACCGATAAAGTGCCAGCGCAGCTCCGGAAAAAGCTGCAGCTTCGGCTTCGCCTCCTGAAGCCGGTTTTCCCCGAAATCCCGCAAACCAAGCGCCGCCGCCTCGCGGATCTGATCGGGGCCGACAGTCTTGCTCACCGCTACGAGGCGGACCTCTGCGGGAGAGCGGCCGGCGCGCAGCGCCGCTCCGGCGATCTCTTTTTGTATCTGTTGCAAATTCTCCGCCAGCATAAACCTGTCACTCTTTTCCGGTATTCTTGATTCACTCTATCCATTATACCTTAACTGCGCGGATGCGGCATCAGTTCAAACGCTGGCCCTCTTCTACCAGCGCGGGCCGCGCGATAACCATGCTGCCCGGCTCAAGCCCCTCAACCATGGCCTCATCATCCTGGATCCGGATCACGGTAACCTCGTTGAATCTGACCCTCCCGCCGCGGTTCAGAAAAACCCCAAAGACGCCTTCCCGATCCACCAGCGCTCCGGCCGGTATGATCACTCCCTCATGGCGTTCAAAAATCAGTTCTGCGGATGACCAGCGCAGCTCCTCGAACCCGGGGAACTGCCGGTTTATACAGTACACCAGGCGGACCTCTTCTTTTTCAGAATCGATCTCCGCAGACACCAGTCCGGCAGGAACGGGCTGCCCGGGTGCAAAGGGGAACTCGATGAGAACCTGATCGCGGGCCGCGGCGATCCTTCCCGGTTCGAGCGGCAGCAGAATGTGATAGAACCACTGCCAGTTGTCGATCAGTTTCAGGATCGGCTGATCCTCTTCGACATAAAGGCCCTCGACCGCTGTAAAGATTCTTTTCGAAGCGGCGTCAAACTGTTCGGGCGTCAGGTAAAGATGCTCCCCGGGATTCTCCCATCCGTCCAGCCGGTGCAGCAGCAGGCCCGCCTCCGGAACAATCAGGCTCACCCTTTCAGCCAGCCAGGGCGGCAGCTCCCCGGTCATGATCAGCTGTTTCTCCGGTTCGTCCTCCGCCCCAACGCCGGCTACCCGGGCCAGATACGCCTTGACCTTGTCCCAGAGCGCTTCATCCCGCCTTGCTTCCTCCTCCTGCAGCTTCTGCCGCTCTGCGGGCGTCAGCGGCGCCAGGACCGCGGCGGCGGTGCCGGCGGCGGCCCTCTCCCCGGACGGGGCCAGCTCCACGATGATCCCGGAACAGGGCGCCTTGAGCAGCAGCTCCCGCCGGGCCAGCATCCCTTCCACCCCGGTCCGCACTTCCATGCAGCCCTCCGCCGCGGTAACAATCTGCAGACGGCGAGCCAGGATAAACGGTCCCATCCAGTGGTAGCCGGCCTGCAAAACCAGCAAGGCGGTCAAGCCGATGATAATATAGAAAACCGCCGCCTGCTTGAGATGGGCAAAGCGGCGCCCCTCTCCCGGCAGCACCTCCAGGGGGTGATCCGGGGGGCCCTTGGCGGCCCGGCGACTGCGCC
Organism: uncultured Syntrophomonadaceae bacterium; assembly: GCA_964585625.1. Classification (GTDB taxonomy): domain Bacteria; phylum Bacillota; class Dethiobacteria; order DTU022; family DTU022; genus JAAZIN01. Next base: position 4,236 of record CAZPET010000092.1, on the reverse strand, counting down.
GGCTCAAATTTCTCCCGCCTCTCCGGCAGAGGCGGCTTTTCGCAGGGCGATCAGCCCCATCATCCGGCCGGTTTTCCCTTTTTCACGCCGGTAGGAGTAGAAGAGCTCGGGCCGGCAGGAGGTGCACCAGCCGCCCCCCGGGGCCAGATGCCCTGTTCTAATCCCGGCGCCGCTCAGCTGGGCCTCATTGATCGCCGCCAGGTCCAGGTGAAAGCCGCCCCCGGAAGCTTCCCAGAGGTATGGCTTGCCGCTCCAGCCCGCTTCGGTAAAACGTTCGGCCACATCGCTGTCGACGGTATAGCAGCGGCCGCAGATGCCCGGGCTGATTGCAGCCAGCAACCCGGCGGGATCCGCTCCGAAGCGCTGCTGCAGCCTGGCGATGACCCGGGCGGCCATGTTTTGCAGCGTGCCGCGCCAGCCGGCATGGGCCAGCGCCACCGCCGGGACATCGGGGGCGGCAATGAAGAGCAGCGGGCAATCGGCGGCATAGCCGGTCAGCGGCAGATCCGGCACTGCTGTCACCAGGGCATCGCCTTCGCCCAGAAAGCTGCGCGGCACGGCTCCGCGGCCGCGGTCACCGGTGCCGGCTTCGCGAATCTTTACCCCGTGCACCTGGATGGCGGCGACGACTTCATCCGGATGGAAACCCCACGGTTCCAGAAAACGGCGCCGGTTCTCGCGGACGCGGCTGTATTCGTCACCGGTATGAAATGCGGTATTCAGCGAGGCCATCGCCCCCTCGCTGCAGCCGCCCACCCGCGTGGAGAAGGCATGCACCACATTGCCGCACCCGGCCAGCAGCGGCGATTGCAGGTATTGAATTCCCCGGTTACTGTAGAGCTGAAATCCTTTGTCTGCTCCTGCCCTCATATTTTCCACTCCACCGCGGCGCCTTCTTCGAGCGAACGGGGCAGGTCGATCAGCCGCTGGTTGCGGGACCCGCGGAAGGGAAGGGTGAGATCACGCTCTTCTTCGGAGTAGGGGCCGTCTATCAGCAGCATCCCCGCCTCGAGCAGCCGGCGGATATAAGGATCGCTTTCACTTTTCCGGAGGAGAGCCTCGAAGGTGAAGCCGCTGTAAATTACCAGGTTCAACCCGAGGCTGCGGATCTCCTCCGCCAGGCCGGCCAGGCCGGCAGCCTGCTCAAAGGGCTCGCCGCCCGAGAAGGTCACCCCGTCGATCCCCCGCGCACCTTTGACCCGCGCCAGCAGCTCCGCGGAATCAACTTCGATCCCCCCCGCCGGGTCATGCGTCTCCGGGTTGTGACAGCCGGGGCAGCGGTGCGAACAGCCCTGGAAGAAAAGCGACAGGCGGATCCCCGGGCCGTCGACCACCGATTCCGGGACTATCCCGGCCAGTCGCAGCTTCACTGCCTCTCACGCGGCGCAAAATGGGGCCGGCGGTCCTTCAGTTCATATCGTTTTGCCTCGTTGAAGCGGTCGTCGGTGGAGAGGTAGCCGGTGATGCGGCGGATCCGCCGGATCGCGGTGCTGCCGCATTGCGGGCAGCTCTCGTTGAAAACCCCGCTGAAGGCACAGGAACGGCATTCGTCCACCGGGTAGTTGATCCCGCCGTAGCCGACATCGGAGGCGGACATTAAGCGGACAATCCGGTCCACCGCATCGATATTATGCAGCGGCGGCGACTCCAGCTCGACATAGCTGATATGGCCGGCATTGCAGAAGCGGTGAAAGCCCCCTTCAATCTCAATTTTATCGGCAATCGAGGTGGCATAGTTCACCGGCAGGTGGAAGGAGTTGGTGTAATACTCCTTGTCCGTGATCCCCGGAAGCACCCCGAAACGCTCCCGGTCCATCTTCACGAAGCGGCCGGAGAGACCCTCCGCCGGCGTCGCCAGCAGGACAAAGTTGAGGTCGTATTCTTCGCTGAACTGATTGCACCTCCGGAACATATGATCGGCGATCTGCAGCCCCAGCTGCCGCGCCTCCTCGTCTTCGCCGTGGTGTTTCCCGATGAGCAGCTGCAGCGTCTCGGCCAGGCCGATAAAGCCGATCGCCAGGGTGCTGTGTTTGATGGCCTCGCCGATCTGATCATCGGAGGCCAGGTTCTCCGAGCCAAGATAGAGCCTTTCACCCATCAAAAACGGCAGGTCTTTAACCCGCAGCCTCGAGATCACCTCGAAGCGGTGCAGCAGCTGCCGGGCGGCGAGAAGCAGGATCCGGTCCAGCTCGACAAAGAAGAGCTCCTGCCCGCCGCGGCTCTCAAAGGCGAGGCGGGGCAGGTTCAGCGTGGTAAAGGCAAAATTACCGCGCCCGGCCGATACTTCAGGGCCGTGGCGGTTGCCGATGACCCGGCTGCGGCAGCCCATGTAGGCGACCTCGTCGCCGTATTTGCGGTTGAAAGTGCTGTCCATGAAACTGAAGGTGGGGTTCATCCGGCGCGCAGCTACCTTCAGGGCAAGCCGGTAGAGATCGTAGTTCGGATCTTCAGGGTTGAAGTTGACCCCTTCCTTGATCCGGAAAACAAGGTTGGGAAAGATGGGGCTCTCCCCGCGCCCCAGGCCGCGGTAGAAGGCCTCCAGGATGGCCTTGCTGACGGCTTGCCCCTCGGGAGTGGTGTCGGTCCCCAGGTTAATGGAAGAAAATGGTACTTGAGCACCCGCCCTGGAGTGCATTGTGTTAAGGTTGTAGATCAGCCCCTCCATGGCCTGGTAGATTTCGTCCTCGCCGGGCTGCTCCTTCAGGGTGCGGATCACCTCACCCATGCTGCGGTCAAAATGGGGAAAGCTCTGTCCTCCGAACATATCGTTCTGGTTGCTCTGCAGGATGATCGCCGCCTGGGCCGCCGCCGAAGCGATCCGTTTCGGCGGACGGATATAGCCGTAGCCCGTGTTGAAGCCTTCCTTGAGGAGCCGGGTCAGGTCGATCTGAAGGCAGTTCAAGGTTTTGCTGTAGTAATCGAGATCATGGATGTGAAAACAGCCGTCCATGTGAGCCGAGGCAAAATCTTCCGGCAACAGGTTGCTCAGGTAATATTTTTTACTCGCGGCCATGGCGATCTGCAGCATCTTCGCCGAGGGCGAGTTGCTGATATTGGCGTTCTCCCTGCTGGTCTCCACGAGGATCTCCTTGACCACATCCATGAGTTCCGATTTCGCTTCGCGAATCCGGGTGCGCCTGTCGCGGTAAATAATGTAGGCCTTTGCCGTGCGGGCATGTCCGTTTTCAATGAGCACCTTCTCCACGGCATCCTGGACCTCTTCCACCGCGGGGACAATACCGTTGTAGCCGGTTTCCTGCAGGTGGAGGATCACCTGCCGGGTCAGGTTTTCAGCGATATCCCGGTTGCTTCCCCCGACAGCCTGGACCGCCTTGAAGATGGCATCGGTTATCTTGACCGGTTCAAAGGGAACCACCCGGCCGTCCCGCTTCCGGATCTCCTTTAATGGATTCTCCTCATAATCGTGGTTGCTGTGTACATCGGCTGTATCAGCCATTATCCTGCTCCTCCTTTTTTCCGGCTTCCGGCGGCGCGCTCTCCTCTTTCTGCCGGAGCATCTTCTCAAGTTCGGTTTTGAAAGTCTCGATATCGGGGAACTGGCGGTAGACGGAGGCAAAACGGACGTAAGCCACTTCGTCGATTTGCCGCAGCCTTTCGAGCACAAATTCGCCGATCTCGCCGGCGGCAATCTCCCTGGCGTAGCTGCTGCGCAGCTCCTGTTCCAGCTGCTCCACCAGCTGCTGCCATGTAGCCAGGGGAATATTACGCTTCTGGCCGGCCCGGAGCAGCCCCTGGAGGACCTTGTTGCCGTCGAATAGTTCCCGCCGCCCGTCGCGCTTGATCACCACGAGCGGCTCTTCCTCGATCTTCTCCATGGTGGTAAAGCGGTTGGCACAGCCGTTGCACTCCCGCCGCCGCCTGATGGCGGCGCCCTCTTGAGTGGCGCGGGAATCGAGAACCCGGCTGTCCTGCGTACCGCAGTACGGACATTTCATCGCTCCAACCACCTATATGTTGTGTTAGAAACATTATAAACTACAACATCTAGTGATGTAAAGGATAACTGAGGAAATTTTGGACTCCTGTCCAAATTTCCTCATCCTGAGCGTAGCGAAGGATCTCCAATCCCTTGACCCTGACATTCCATTTAAGAAATTTTTGCAGATTTAGGTAGAAGATGTGCCGCTTTAAGGAGAACAAATAACGAGATTCTTCGCTTCGCTCAGGACAGGGATCCTTCGGGCTTCGCCCTCAGGATGACAAAAAAGGCGCTGC
>CAZPET010000091.1:0-6817 GCA_964585625.1 uncultured Syntrophomonadaceae bacterium | reverse complement strand
GTTTGTAAAAGGATTTCAAGATAAAATAGAGAAGTTATTCATAAAATAAAAATGTGTAGGAGGCATCAGCTCATGGCAGAATCCATTTTCTCAGTTCCAGTAAAGGTTCGCTATTATGATACTGACCTCTCACGCGCCGTCTTTTTTACCAATTACATCAAATGGTTTGATTCGATTGCTCTTCCAGAATTTACCGATGCGCTGGGCATTGACTGGCAGTCTTTTTTGGAGCAAAACGTTGATGCGGTGGTTGCGCATGTGGCTTTCGACTACAAGGCACCCTGTTATCTCGATGATGTTGTCAATATCCATATTACCGACGTGGATCTGGGACGGAGCAGCATGACCATCTACGGAGCCCTGTTCAAAGAAGAAACACTGATTGCCGAAGGGAAACTGGTCTATGTTTTCGTCGATTTCTCCACCCGTAAATCTGCGCCGATACCTGTAATATTCAAGGAAAAATTCGACGCCCACATCCGGGAAAAAAAGAGATAGGGATATGGGGAGAGAGGGCGGAGGGGGCACAGGAGCATCTTCCTGCGCCCCTTTCGGTTTGCGAGAGATAAGGGCCATACACCTCCGGTAAATTGTTACAGGACTCCCAGCTTGCGCAGCATCAGGCAGAGCCGGTAATATAATCTGGCTTCGGTGCCTCCGGCATTGAGCAGCGAGGAGGCGGGTTCCTGCAAACCCTGGAGGCTTACTTTGGGGTCGGATAGATAGACCGCCAGCAGCCCCCGGATAACAGAGCGGTGAAAGGATGTGCGGGGCAGCTTTGCGGCTTCCTCCAGAGATTTCTGCAGAAAGAGGTGCAGACGCTCAACCGCCAAATCAGGGGAGGAATAGCAGGCTGCAAAATTGAAATCTCCTTCCCGGCGGTCTTCCTCCTGGTCGATCCAGTAATCGAGCAGGATATGCAGGCCGCAAACCCAGGGGAAATAAGCATTGACCAGTTTCCGGGCTTCGTGAACAGAGGTTTCAGGCGAGGCGGCCAGGCCGAACAGGGCGAAGATGGCCAGGGTGGAACCGCAGGCGGCGGCATATTCCCACCAGTGCAGCGGGGGACTTGCCGGCGCCGCCTTTTCTTTGAACCAGCGTTTCAAACGGCTGCCGCGCTCCGCCGGGTTTAGATGTTTGTAAACCTGCAGATCATTGTAAAGTGAGGCCAGTCTCAGGATCTCTGGCTGCACTGCCGGGTAAGCGGGGAGAATGCCGGTGCAGGAGCGGCATTCGGCAACCAGGGCCTCGAGATAACCGCCGTCATTTTGGGCAGGATAAAACCGGTAATAATCCAGTCCCTTGATCGACCCGCGGGTCAGTGCCGCCGTCATGGCCCGGTGCAGGCAGCGGAAGGCGGCCTCATTGTAGATTCCCCCACGATCGCAGAGATTGTCCAGATAATCGCTGATTGTCTGCAGGGCGACAATCAAGGAGACCAGCTTTTTGTAATAACGTGGGTTGAAATTGTAGAGCGCGTAGAAGCTTCCTCCCTGCGCATGAAAGCGCTTCCGGGAGAGACTTGCCGAGGCCTGCTGCAGAAGCGGCCAGTCGGCATAAACAGTAAGCTGCCGCTCCCATTTGCGCAGCTCACTGGAGACCCGGGGAAGCACCCCGGTGAGAAAGTATGTTAACGTGAGTTCGGGGAAAAAACGGACCGCTTCGAGCAGCAGGCCCTGTCCGGACTTTTCGCTCACTTTTGATGCACTCTTCCGCTATTTTTTTGGCACCGCTCCTCCGGTCTTCCTTCACCGGGATCGGACAGGAGGAAGTAAATAGCCGCACCGGCAGTGATGCGGCTAATTTAAATAAAATTCACTGGCTGAGTCCCTACTCTTCCGGCTTCTCTTCGTGACCTTCACCCTGGTCGCCGCCTCTTTCTTCACTCTCCTGCGGCGCTTCTCCACCGCCGAAAAAATCCGGGGCAGAGGCCATTTCTCCGCCTTCCGCGGCTGTGCCGATTTCACCGCGGACGTAACGGTAGAAAACCCATTCCGCCACCCCGGTTACGGCGGCAGTGGCCAAAATGGCGCCGGTGCCGATCGTCTGGCGCACGAAAGGACCTGCCAGCGCCAGGATCACTGCGGCCATGATGAAATTGGCAATCGCGGTCGGCAGCGCGCCGAAACGCGGCAGAAGATAGCGATCGCCTACAAAATAGAGCACCAGGGTAACAACGAGGGCGATAACCAGAGAGCTGCCCATGGGTACTGCCGGGATGAGGAGATAGCTGAGAAAGATCATCGTTATCGCGGCGGTATAAATAAATTTGATTATGAGCGGCCTGATATGTTCCAAGGATTCACCCCTTTTCTCGATCAATACTTTTCCCTGGAAAAGCTGCAATCATGCACAAAAATAACCAGCATCCTTTCCCGGAATATCCTTTGCTGATGCATATATTATTTTGATTCAAGGCAGGATAAATTTGGCATATGTCGAATATTACCCACACAATACTGCGAAAGGGGTGTCATTACAATGTCTCGTGAAGAGATTGGCCGGGTGCAGCATTATTACAGCAAAATTTCTGTGGCTATAATTGAGTTGTCCGCTCCACTGAGTGTGGGGGAAAGGATTACCATAGTAGGACCTAAAACCGAATTCGCCCAGGAGATCGGCTCCATGCAGGTAGAACATCAAAATATCACTTCAGCAAAGTCAGGTGACCTGATCGGCCTGAAAGTAATCGACAAGGTCAGGGAAGGTGATCGCGTTTTCCGGTTCGCCGAAGCATAAAAGGCGGCCTGCTTTAAAGTGCCGGCTGAAAACAACTACGGCATGGTATTGAGAAAGGGTTTTTGCTGCTTTTGACGAAATAGTAGTGGATGCAGCATATTGCATGATATCATTCAACAAAAGGCAGGTGCAATGGTCAATGTTAATCGTAGGAGAGAAGATCAATACCAGTCGCAAAGCAGTCAAAGAAGCGGTTGCCGGGAAGGATGCAGCATTTATCCGCCGGTTGGCCCGCCGCCAGCATGAGGCCGGGGCGCATTACATCGACGTGAACTGCGGGACTTTTGTCCACAATGAACCCGAACTTTTAAGTTGGCTGGTGCAGGAGGTCCAGGACGAACTCGGCGGCCTGCCTCTCTGTATTGACAGCCCCAACCCCCTTGCTGTGGAAGCAGCGCTAAAAGTGCACCGGGGGACGGCGATGCTGAACTCGATCAGCGGGGAGAAGGAGCGCTATGAAGCTCTCGAACCGCTGGTAGTCAAGTACGGCTGCAAAATTGTCGTTCTGTGCATGGATGATGAATATGGTATCCCGCCCGATGCAGCGACCCGCTTTAACATTGCCTCCCGGATCATCGAAAGCCTGGCCGCCAAAGGGGTCAGCCATGATGATATCTACGTTGATCCCCTGATCCAGCCGATCAGTGTGGACAGCAATAACGGACTTTCGGCCGCGGAGACAATTCGCCTGGTGCATGAGCGTTATCCCGAGGTTCATTTCATCTGCGGGCTGAGCAATATCTCGTTCGGGCTGCCTGAACGGAAGCTGCTCAACCAGGCTTACATGGTGGTCTGCACCGCTTATGGCCTTGATGCGGTCATCCTGGATCCGGAAGACAAGAAAATGATGGCCCTGGTTTACGCCACCGAAGCAATTCTGAACCGCGATTCCTACTGCGGAAATTACCTGAAGGCTTACCGTAAAGGTATTCTTAGTGACTGAAATCTTGAAGAAAAAGAGATGGTTGACCGATGTTATGCCGGCCAACCATCTCTTTATTTTTTATTCATGGATGAGAGCAGCTGCTCTTTCAGGCGGGCCAGCTTTGGTGAGCAGGATGCGGCAAGGCGGCTCAATTGCTCTTTCCACCAGGGTGAGCGCTCCAGGTTGACTCCGGCCAGGGCCGTGCCGCTGATGCCGTCACGCGACAGGCACTCCAGGAGCTGCTCCCGGTCTTTTCCAGCCTCCACCCCTGCCTGCAGCTCCCGGACCTGCTCCCGGTAGGTGCGGCCGAGCTCTTCAATTGTCCCGACCGGGCCGCTTTCCTGATCGGAGCGGTAATGGCGGTAAGCCGCTGCCACTTTTTCGCAACTATCGAGATCTATCCCGGCGATAATCTTTTCCAGGAAAATCCGAACCGCTTCTTTTCGTGCGCCGGCGGGGTAGCGGTTGATTGTTTCAATTACTTTTTCCAGAGCGGTTTCTTTTTCCAGAAATGAGCCTGCCAGCAGGGAAGATGCCTTGAAATACGGCTCATACTCCAATCCGGGGCTCTCTTCAATAATATCCTTAATGTCCTTCAGGTTGGCAGTCCGCTCCATGGCCAGCTCGCGGGCCGATTTGATCTTTCCCATTCTTTTCTTCACCCCGGCATTTATGATATCATATTGTTAAAATTGACGCTATGGAGGAACTGATATGCGCCTGAGTGACCGGTTTTACGCCTATTTCTGGCAGGGGTACGGCAACAATTGCAACAGCTATATCTACCGCGGGGAGAAAATGGTGCTGATCGATCCCGGCCATATCTTGAATGAATCCGAAGAGAGGTGCTTCGAAAGATTAGCCCGATCAATCTCTGACGACGGGATCAAACTCGAAGAGATCGAAGTAATTTTATGCACGCACGGGCACCCCGATCATGTAGAAGCGGCGGGGCTGATTCGCAAACAAAGCGGCGCCCAACTGGCCGTCCACCGCGAGGATGCCTTTTTTCTGGAGGGTTTGGAGCAGCGCTTTGCCGCAGCGGGCTCGTCCGGGATGCCTTCGCTGGCGCCCGATTTTTACCTCCAGGAGGGTGAGCTGAAATTGGGCTCGCCGGATGCGGCCGCAGATACAATCCGTGTTTTACATACCCCCGGTCATTCGCCGGGCTCGCTCTGTTTTTACTTCCCGGGGGAGAAGGCGCTTCTTACCGGCGATACTGTCTTCGACAGCAGTATCGGCCGCTCCGATCTCCCCGGCGGGGATTTCGCGGCGCTGGGCCGCAGCATCGCTTCCCTGTCCCAACTCGACGAAGTGGAGCTGCTGCTGCCCGGTCACATGGGTCCGGTCAGGGGAGCGGAGAGCATCCGCCGCAATTTCGACCTGGTGCAGACCATGTTCTTCGGATAAACCGCTAAATAGTTCCGCCTTCCGATTCAAAAACTACCCCTAAGGGTAGTAGAAATTGTTTCCTGTTTACAGAATAATAATGGCGGTGTTGTCCCGAGAAGGGAGGGGAGGGATTATTTGCCTGGCCGGGACAGCGTTCTGAATTTGCCAACATATGTTTTAGTACTAAAAGAATCGAGGTTGTGAAATGAAAAGAACAGAGCGGTTTGTTTCTATCCTCTGCTTAATTGCTTCGTTGATTGTTCTTCCATGCATTTTCGTTGCACATCCGGTTCTGGCCGGAGTTGTGGATGGGACCATTACAGCGTACGGCTGGATTGCTGCAGAGGAATATTCAGGTCTTTCCAAAGGGCCCGGGTCAATCGCGATCCCCTCCGGAAATATTACTCAGATTAAGAGCGACGATTCCGTTGATTTTATGTCAGGCGGAGACTTTGTTGAAGAGACCTGGTACACTGTAGACTACAACGATTCAAATAACTCTTCTTTGTATACCGTTGATTGCGATACGGGAGATTATACCCTGATCGGTTCGACCGGAGTGCGTCTGACCGGCTTTACCTACGATCTGATGTCGCAGACTGCTTACGTATCAGCTTATGATTCAACAAGTAAGCTCTACACCATTGACCTGGCCACGGCGCAGGTAACACTGGTGGGGGAGATCACCCCAGGGTGTATTATCGGCATTGCCGCCGATGGAGCCGGCAATCTCTACGGCCTGGAAATTGTTAATGATGAGCTTTACAGTATTGATAAAACCACCGGAAACGGGACTGCTATCGGCAGCATTGGATTGGACCTGAATTATGCCCAGGATATCGCCTTTGACCGTAACAATAATATCCTTTATGGGGCGCTATATGTGTGGGGAGGAAGCGGGGGGCTCTACCAGATTGATGTGGAAACCGGTGCCGCCACTCATCTGGCAGATTTTGGTGCCGAAATTGATGCACTGGCGATCCCTTATACAGTTACCAGGCATTCAGTGGTTGTTTCCGCCGATCCTTCATCAGGCGGCACTGTCACAGGCGGAGACGACTACACCGGCGGGGCTTCGGTAACCGTGTCGGCTGCGGCTGCCGAAGGTTATAAATTTGTGAACTGGACTGAAAACGGTATCGAAGTAAGCACGGAGCAGGATTATACATTTATCGTAGCTCAAGACCGCAACCTGGTGGCCAATTTTACGCTTTTGGCTGTACCGGTAAACGGCATCGGCCTAAACCCGACGGCTCTATCTCTTACGGCAGGCAGTGATCCTTTTCAGCTTACGGCCACGGTTACTCCTGAAGATGCCACGAACAAAGAGATCCGGTGGAGCTCCAGCGATGAATCTGTGGCTACGGTGAATTCTGCCGGCCTGGTTAGCGCTGTCGGAACAGGCCGGGCTGTTATTACGGTAACCACGGAAGACGGTAATTTTACCGCAGAATGCACAGTTACAGTTACGGAAGAGTCCAAAAAGGAAGAGCCTTCCGGGCCGGATCCGGGGAATGAGCTGCCCCGCACAGGGGCCTATGCCGATTATTTATCCGGCTTGGGTGTAATTATAACGGCCGGCGGCCTATTTTTTCTACGCAGAAAAAAGTAAAGCCCGGCTTTAACTGGCCGGAAAAAAGTTTCCCGTAAAAATGCTGAGACCTGGCTCCGAAGCCAGGTCTTACTTTATCTCAGCCGGCTTTACGGGTTAATTACTTTCGGCTAACCGCTGCTGTGTGCAGTTTACATGCTACCCTTTAG
>CAZPET010000090.1:0-6875 GCA_964585625.1 uncultured Syntrophomonadaceae bacterium | reverse complement strand
AGGCCTGTCTCGCCCCCTCTAAAATAAACTGTTAACTGCAGCTTCATGACACACCCCGCTCAGGCTACCGTTTCCCTGCCACCTAAAAAGGTGTCACAATAACCGTCCCCCTATCACCCTCACACCACCTTGAATAAATCGTGTGCGTGGAAATAGATATAAGTAAAGGTTTGAGGAGAAAGGGGTGTCTAGCATGGCGGCGCTGAAGATTATCATGTCGATAGGCGCGCTCCTTCTGGCTGCGCTGCTGTTTGCCGGAGGATGCGCAGTTGGGCCGGAAGATCAGGAGGGGGCCGGCGAGCAAAGCTCGAATCAAGAAAAAGAGGAAACGACCGTTTCACTGTCCCTGACTTATTACGGCCAGGCGGCTTTTTTGATTGAAGCGGAGAAAAAAATTTTAGTTGATCCTTACCGTCCGGAGCTGGGTTACGGCAAGATCAACCTGCCGGCGGACCTGGTGACGGTCAGCCATCACCATTTTGATCATGACTATGCAGAAGGAGGTCAGGGTGCAGAGGCGCTCTTCGGGTTAAATCCGGCCGGTGAATGGCAGCCGGTAGAGAAAGAGCCCGGGTTTGCCAGGATCTACTCGGTGAATACATATCACGACAGCCAAAACGGAAACTGGCTGGGTAAAAATAGCGTATTTGTCTTCGAGGTTGCCGGGTTGCGTCTGGTTCACACCGGAGATCTGGGGCACCCGCTCGGCGAAAATGAAATCGAACAGATCGGGCAGGCGGATCTGCTGTTCATCCCGGTCGGGGGCCACTACACCCTCCCTTACGAAGCCATTTTACAGGTAATCGAAGGACTAAAACCGGCGGTGGTCATCCCGATGCATTTCCGCACCGAATATTACGGCGATCATAACCTGGGTACATTGGCAGACTTTTTGAATCAAGATCCGCCATATCCGGTCTTTCAAAAAAGCAGCAGCATTACTGTAAGCAAAGAAGAACTGCCGGCATCAACGGAGATCTGGACGATGGAGTTTCAACTGCCGTAGTGTTGGAGGTCAGAAGTCGGATGTCGGATGTCAAAAAGCTGGAGCGAATTAAAGCAAAGAGATAGCCGTTAATGCAAGTGGCCCCAAATAATGGGCGGAACCGGTTCACAAAGTTAAAAACAAGGGGCAGGGTAATTTCCCCGCCCCTTGTTTCCAGTTGGCGTCAGGTTTAACGGAAAAACACATGGTTGCCGATAACGGTGGTCACCGGCTGCATCCGCACCCACTGGTTGGTGGTTTTGGCTGGATTGAAAAACCCGGTTGCTCCGTGGGAAGGATCCGACCCGTTAAGCGCGTCCTGGACAGCGCGAGATGCGCTCTCACTGGCGGGCAAATTGATCCTGCCGTCTTCTACCGGCGAGTACTGGTAGAAACCTCCCCAGACCTGCAAGATCACGCCGCGCACCGTGTTCGGGTAGCGGCTGTCTTTGACCCGGTTCAATACTGTAGCCGCAACGGCCACCTGTCCAAGATAGGGCTCCCCCGCCGATTCGGCGTGCACCAGGCGGGCGAAAAGATCCAGATCTGCATTTGACAGCCAATCGCCCCTCGAAAGCGGAGGGGTCACTGTAGACCCACCGCCGCCGCTGCTCCCTTCAGCGGGGATGGTCAGAATCTGTCCGGGATAGATCAGGTTGGGGTTGGCCAGCTTGCTCGCCCCGGCAATCGCCGCCACGGTTGAACCGTAGCTTTGGGCAATCCGCCAGAGAGTTTCTCCCCGGGCCACCTTGTGTTTTCCCTGTATCAACAACTTCTGTCCGCTGTAGATCAAGTTTGGATTGGCCAGGTTGTTAGCTCCGGCAACAGCCGAGACAGTCGTACTGTACTTCTGGGCGATCCGCCATACCGTTTCACCCGGCACCACGGTATGATTCAGCGCCGCTTCAGCCACCCCTGAGCCGATCAGTAGAAGAACCAGCGCCGTGAAAAGGACTGTTTTGAAAGGTCTAAACATTAAGTAAAGAAACCTCCTCTTTTTCGCCTCCGGGGTTAGCTGACGGGTTAGGGACGGGAGTTATCCCCCCGCATCGTGCGGTTCACCCCAAGTTTTGGTTTCCCCGTAGTTTCCATTCGGCGTTATGTTAAGAACGATTATAGGGTAAAAAAATAAGCCTGGCAAACAGGCTTATTCAATCTATATAGTGATCATTGTTAAGATTAGATAATATTATGTTAACATCTTATCATTTTTAGCCTTTCTCGTGCAGATGGTAATAAAGGAGAAGTTCCTCTAATATTATCCGACAATTCCCCGGTAATGGCGGAGGTTGATCAATGCCATGCTCTCCCGCTCCAACTGCACAGCGATCAGATCGAAGCGGCAGGTAACCTCCTGCCCGTAGCGCGACTGCATATAGAAAAGGGCGGTTCTTTTAAGATGGTTCAGCTTCTCCGCGGTGATCGATTCCGCCGGGGTGCCGAATGAGCTGCCGGTACGGGTGCGCACCTCGACAAAAACCAGGATGCTGCCATGAAAGGCAACTATATCGATCTCGCCATAGGGAGAGCGGTAATTAACCTCGGCTACCCGGTAACCCTTACGCTGCAGGTAGCTGCAGGCCACCGCTTCCCCCGCCTTCCCCACCTGCTGCCGCCGCCGGGTCATGAGCGCCCTTTCTCCGGAATGCCGCTGCGGAAAGAGCGGCGGTGCTCGGGACAGGGTCCGCAGCGGGCCAGGGCAAGGCGGTGCTCCCGCGTGGCATAGCCCTTATTCCGGTCGAAGCCGTATTCCGGGTAGCGCCTGTGCAGATCGAGCATGATCCGGTCCCTGGTCACCTTGGCCACCACCGAGGCGGCGGCAATGGAAAGGGAGAGAGCGTCGCCTCCCGGGATCGCTTTCTGCGGCAGTTTAATATCGCGAATTGGAAAACCGTCCACCAGCACCACTTCGGGTTCGAGGGGCAGGGCGGAGAGAGCGCCGCGCATGGCCTGCATCACCGCCCCGTAAATGTTCAGCCTGTCTATCTCCGCAGGTGAGCAGATCCCCACGGCGCAGCCCAGCGCCACCTTCTTGATCAGGGGATAGAGCTCTTCCCGCCGCGCCGCGGTGAGCTGTTTGGAGTCGTTAAGATAGCGAATCATTGTTCCTGGAGGTAAAATTACAGCCGCGGCCACCACCGGTCCGGCCAGGGGGCCTCGCCCGGCTTCGTCGACCCCGGCGATATGTTTGATCCCCTGCCGGTAGAAAACGCTCTCTTCACGCAGCATCTTATGTAAGCGGGTCTCTTCCCGGCGCCGCCTCTCTTCTCGCCGCCGGTAACGCTCCAGCAAAAGACGGGCGCCGCGGCGCCGGTCTGCCTGCAGCATCGCTTCCTCGGCGGGGCTTAATCTTTCATGGTTTTCCAGGTATGCAGCCAGCTCGTCCAGGGTCATCCTGGTAAAAGGCATTTAGATCCCCCTTCTCTAGACCAGTTAGTTGATTCGGTGCCTGGCACCTAATCAACTAACCTGGCGGCTCTTCCAGGGAAAGGCGGCCCAGATCTCCCGCCTGGTAATCGCGCAGCAGAAGCGCCGCGGCGCGGTCGAGGTCAATCTTCCCTTCCGGGAGAAGACAGCCGCGAATCGTCCCGATCTGCCCGAGCATTGCCTCGGGAGCCGCCTTTTGCAGGCCGTCATAGCGCTGCTGCAGCCGCGCCTCTTCCCCCCTCTCCAGGCAATGGCGCAGCAGCCAGAGCGCGATCCGGTGTGGGTCCATTCTGCCTGACGGCAGCGCTCCGATTGCCGCCAGCGGAAAAATCGCTTCCGGCGACAGGACCGGCGGCAGGACGCCCGGCGTATCAAGGAGCTCCACTCCGGGTATCAACCGGATCCACTGCCGCCCCCTGGTGACACCGGGCCGGTCGCCGGTCCGGGCAGCCGCCCTGCCGACGAGATAATTGATCAGGGTCGACTTGCCCACGTTGGGAATGCCGACAATCACCAGGCGCAGCGGCCTTTTGAAGCGGCTGCTGCGCAGCTGCCGCTCCTGCGTTTTAAGGTAGCTTAAAAATGAGCCGAGAGTCCGGGGCAGGTGCACGCTTGAGGGCATCGCCGGAAAGCCGCCCTCCTGAAAATATAAAAGCCACCGGGAGTTTACCTCATCTTCCCCCCGGTCGGCTTTATGCAGCAAAATCATTCTCTGTTTCCGTTTGCTCAGGCGCAGGAGTTCCGGATTACGGCTGCTCGCCGGAGCCCGCGCATCGATCAGCTCAACAACAAGGTCAACCAGCCCGAGGTCTTCTTCAAGGCGGCGGATGGCCCGGGCCATTGTCCCGGGATACCACTGTGCATTCCTCAATCTGCCGCCGCCGCCTTGCTGCCGAGCAATTTTGCTTCTCCGGGAGGCCAGAAAACCAGGCAGGCGCGCCCCTTGATCCGCTCCATGGAAACTAACCCGACCCGCGGATCCCGGCTGTCCAGGCTGTTCCGTCGATAGTCTCCCATCAAGAAAAAGTAGCCCGGGGGAATCTCAACGGGGCCGTAATCCTGGAAATCGGTCTGTCCCATCAGGTAAGGTTCTTCCAGAATGCTGCCGTTACGGTAAACCTTTCCGGCGCGGATCTCGAGCGTATCCCCGCCCACCCCGATGACCCGCTTGATAAAATCTCTCCCTGTCTGGCTGTCAAAAACAACAATATCGCCGCAACCCGGTTCGCTGAAACGGTAGGAGATCTTATCTACAATCAGCCGGCTGCAATCTTCAAGAGTCGGATACATCGATCTTCCATCAACGACAAACACTTCTAATATAAAGAAACGGATCAGCAAGGCCAGAGCGACCGCAATGGCAATGGAGCGAATCCATTCCCAGATCTCTTTTGAGAGGTTCATGCGCTACCGCCATCCCTCCTGTTTTTTAGCGGATCTCCCGTATCCGCGCCGCCCGGCCGGTTCTCTTCCGCAAATAATAGAGTCTGGCGCGGCGCACCCGGCCCCGCTTGACCACTTCGATCCGGCTGATCGACGGTGCGTGAACCGGAAAAACCCGCTCCACCCCGATCCCGTAGGTTACCCGGCGAACAGTAAAGGTTTCTTTTAGTCCCCGGCCCTGCCGCCGCAGGACTACCCCTTCAAAAACCTGGGTCCGCTCACGCGCCCCTTCAACCACCCTCACATGGACCCGCACCGTGTCCCCGGGGCCAAACGCGGGAATATCTTCTTTGAGATACTGTTTTTCAACCTCTTTAATCAAATCCATCGTCTGAAGCGCCTCCCTCGCATGAGTTTAACATTAACTGTATTCATGAAAAACCGGCGAACGCATGCCGGCGGGCGAACCCAGTTCGCCCCTAAACAGGTTTGCGCCAAATATTAGATGACGCCCGTCAATCGTCCATTCTTTCCAGGTTGCGCCGCTCTTCCGGCGAAAGCGCCGCCTTGTCGAGCAGATCCGGCCGCCGCTGCCGGGTCCGCAGCAGCGCCTGGCTCCGCCTCCAGCGGGCAATTGCCGCATGATCTCCCGATAACAGCACCGGCGGCACGGCCATCCCCCGGAAGAGAGACGGCCGGGTGTAATGGGGATACTCCAGCAGCGAACCGCTGAAGGATTCCTCGGCCACGCTCGCCTCCCCTAAAAAACCCGGCAGCAACCGGACCACGGCATCGACAACTACCGCCGCGGCCAGCTCACCCCCGGTGAGAATGTAATCGCCAATCGAAATTTCATCGTCCACGAGCGCCTCTCTGACCCTCTCATCTACACCCTCGTAGCGGCTGCAGATCAGCAGGAGCCGCTCCTCGCCGGAAAGCTCCCGGGCAATCTCCTGATTGAAGGTGCGTCCCTGCGGGGTTAGCAGGATCACCCGGGCGCGGCTCTTGCCGCCGCGCTCCTGCAGGGCTTCGACCGCCTTGAACAGTGGTTCCGGCTTGAAGATCATGCCGCTGCCGCCGCCGTAAGGCGCATCATCGACCTGGCGGTGCCGGCCCGAAGCATAAGAGCGCAGATCAATTAACTCTATCTCCACCAGGCCCCGATCTACCGCCCTCTTGAGCATGCTCTCGCTAAAAGGGCCCTCCAGCATCCCGGGAAATATGGTCAAGATCTCAATCTTCATCACTTACCGCTCCAGCTCCATCAACCCCGCCGGAGGCTCGGCGATGATCCTTCCCCCGGAGAGGTCAATTTCCAGAACAAATGCTTTTACCGCCGGCAGCAGAAACTCTTTCTCATCCGGCTCGTCCCGCCGGACAAGATAAAGATCATGGGCCGCGCCCGGGATAATATCTTTAACCTGCCCCAGGCACTCCCCGGCGGTATTATACACCTTTAAACCGATCAGCTGGTCGTAGTAATAACTGCCGGCAGGCAGGATTACCCTCTCCTCGGGGCGGATCAAGATCCAGGCGCCGCGCAGGGCTGCCGCCTCTTCGCGGGTGTCGATACCGGCAAATTTGATCAACCAGAAACGACCGTGAAGGGCCGCCCTCTCCACCGTAACGAGGCGCCTGGCACCGCGCAGCTCACAGGTAACCTCTTTCAGGTCGTAGCAGCGCTCCGGAAAATCGGTAGAGGGAAGCACCTTCAGCAGGCCCGCGGTTCCGTGCGGCGCCACGACACGACCCACGGCCACATCCGGCCCGGCTGAGCCTGCCGCATTTTTCACGGGACCACTTCCACCAGCACCCGTTTATTTTCTTTCACCGCGGCCGCATTGACCACGGTGCGGATTGCTTTCACGATCCGGCCCTGCCTGCCGATCACCTTTCCCATATCATCAGGCGAAACCCGCAGCTCCAGGGTGGTTACCCGCTCTCCTTCCAGCAGCTGCACTTCCACCTGATCGGGATTGTCAACCAGCGCTTGGGCGATATGCTCCAACAGCTGTTTCATGAAAGTCCCACCTTAGAATACTACTTTGGTAAACCGGCTTTTTCAAAGATCAGCCTGACC
>CAZPET010000089.1:3733-6970 GCA_964585625.1 uncultured Syntrophomonadaceae bacterium | reverse complement strand
AGTCAGCAGGGCCGGATTTGATGCGGTTTGCCTTATACTGGTTAAATTTTTTCAGGACGGCGGGATTGGCCTTGAGAAATTTATAGAGAAGTTTGATCTTGTGAAAAGCATTCAAGCTGAGATGGTGCTCGATCATCTCCGTATCCCGCAGCAGGTACGGCTCTTCCACACCGATCAGCTTTAAAAAATTTTCAATCAGGATATGTCGTTTGAGAAGAAAACTGCCCAGCTTTTTTCCCTTTTCGGTAAGCCGGATCAGGCCGTATTTTTCGTAGTTTAGCAGCCCCAGTTTTGTCAGTTTCTGAACTGTCTTGGTGACCGAAGATGCCTGCACATTCAGCTGTGCTGCCAGCCGGCTTGTGCGGGCGTAGCCCTCCTGGAGGTGGCTGCGGTAGATCATCTCCAGGTAGTCCTCCATGCTCGGAGTCATCTGCTGTTGATCCTGCATCATCAGGTAACCGCGAAAGGTATAAAACTCCCGGTCTTCAGCCATCTCTTTTTGTGGCGCTCCTTGCAACAGTTTGTGTTTACTTCACGATAACGCCGCCTGTAGCATTATAGCTTTAATAGCATATATTAGCTCAGAGAAAAATTTTTCCCGAGGCTAGCTTATGTTGCCGCGGGCAAAATAAGACCTTTTGAAAGGGGTCAAAAAGAATGAACCGGGGATTAATTCCGCTGCACCAGCTGCCGGTTGGCCGCTGCGGCAGGGTGATGCAGATAAATGTGACCGGCGCCGCCAGGAGGAGAATGCTGGATCTGGGGCTTACTTTCAGCACGGAGGTGGCCGCTCTTCAGAAGAGCCCCTCCGGGGATCCGACGGCTTACTTTATCCGCGGGGCGGTGATTGCCCTGCGTTCGCAGGATGCGTCGCAGATACTTATCACTCCGGTAAACTAAAGCTTAAGAGGAGCGTCGGGCCGTGGGTTTAACGAAACAGTCAACGGGTTTAAACCTCTCCAGAGGTGATTCCAAGCGCGAGGGATACCCTGAAGATCCGGTTGTCGTCGCCCTGGCCGGCAATCCCAATACCGGGAAAAGCACGGTTTTTAACAGCCTTACCGGGATGAAGCAGCACACCGGCAACTGGACCGGAAAAACAGTGACTCATGCACGGGGAAGATACCGCTACCGCGGGCGGGATTATCTGCTGGTGGATTTACCCGGAAGCTATTCCCTGCTTGCCTCTTCGGTGGAAGAAGCGGTGGCGCGGGACTTTATTTGTTTTGAGTGTCCCGACGTTACCGTGGTGGTTACCGATGCCACATGCCTGGAGCGAAACCTCAACCTGGTGCTGCAGATTCTTGAAATCACGGCCCGCGTGGTCGTCTGTGTAAATTTGATCGATGAGGCGGAGAGAAAAAAAATAGGGCTGGATCTGCCGGCACTGTCACGGCTCCTCGGCGTCCCCGTGGTCGGGACAAATGCCCGGGAGGGACGGGGGCTGCAGCAGCTGCAGGAAGCGGTTAGCCTTGTTGCGGACGGAAGGCTGCCCACGGATCCGCTGAGAATTAGGTACAGCCGCCCGCTCGAAGAGGCGGCTGCGCTGCTCGAACCCGCCGTGCGCGAAATTGTCCCTGCAGATCTGGAAAGCCGGTGGGTCTCTTTGCGCCTGCTGGACGGAGAGAGTTCTCTTTATCACTCATTGAATCGTTTTCTTTATACCGATCTCAATCAAAATGAAACACTTACCGCAAAAATTGAGGAAGCCAGGGCGCTGCTTGAAAAAGAGAGCGGTGGTAAAACGGCGGCGGATCTTGTTGTCACCGCCATCTTCGATACTGCCGAAACAATCGCGGAGCAGGTTACGAGTAGAGCAGCCGGCCGGATCCGGCAGTGGGACCGCCGCCTCGATCGCCTCTTCACTTCGAAAACTTTCGGCATTCCGGTCATGCTGGTCCTGCTCGGCGTTGTTTTCTGGATAACCCTTGCCGGGGCGAACTACCCTTCGCAGCTTCTGGCGGAGGCTTTTTTTTGGCTGGAGGGGCGCCTGAGTGATATATTTACCGCTGCCGGGTCGCCGCCATGGCTGCATGGAGCCCTGATTTCAGGGGTCTACCGGACCCTGGCCTGGGTGATCTCGGTAATGCTGCCTCCGATGGCCATATTTTTCCCCCTGTTTACCTTTCTCGAAGATCTGGGCTACCTGCCGCGGGTAGCCTTCAACCTCGACAGTTTTTTCAAGAAGGCCGGCGCCCATGGAAAGCAGGCGCTGACCATGTGCATGGGGTTTGGCTGCAACGCCGCCGGGGTGATCGCCTGCCGGATTATCGATTCGCCGCGCGAGAGATTGATCGCCATGCTCACCAACAACTTTGTCCCCTGCAACGGCCGCTTCCCTACCCTGATCGTTCTGGCGGCAATTTTTATCGGCGCTTCCGGCGGTCTGCTCCATTCATTAAGCGCTGCGGCTGTAATTCTCGCAGTAATCGTGCTCGGGGTGGCGATCACCCTGGGTGTTTCAAAAATATTGTCTCAAACTATCTTGAGGGGGCTCCCCTCCACCTTCGCTCTCGAACTGCCTCCCTACCGGAAACCTCAGTTGGGACGGATCCTGGTACGCTCTTTTATGGACCGGACCCTTTTTGTGCTCAGCCGTGCCGTGATCGTGGCCGCACCGGCGGGATTAGTTATCTGGATAATGGCCAATACCATGGTTGGGGATCTCAGCCTCCTCGAATGCGGCGCCCGTTTTTTTCAGTCTTTTGGTTCTCTGCTGGGGATGGACGGTTATATCATCATGGCTTTTCTGCTCGGTTTACCCGCCAATGAGATCGTTATCCCGATCGTGATCATGAGCTACCTGGCGACCGGCTCGCTGCTTGATCTAACCTGCCTGGAACAGCTCCGCATGCTGCTGATAGAGCACGGCTGGACCTGGCTCACCGCGGTCTGCGTGATGCTTTTTTCGCTGAACCACTTTCCCTGCGGGACGACGCTGCTGACCATCCACCGGGAAACCCGCAGCCTCAAGTGGACCGCTGCCGCTTTTCTTATCCCGACCCTGACCGGGATGGCCATCTGCTATCTGGTTGCTAAAACCGCCCGCCTGCTGGGGCTGGTTTGAGAAGGAAATGGTGAACCCTGCCCGGTCAATTGAAATAGAAGAGGACATTTCTCCTTTTTCATGGAATCACTTTAAAAGAACAAGCAGTTGAAAAAATATCTCAAGGTGCATGCTGATGGGTTGGCAAGAAAAAACTATCACCAACCGGCGCGGCCTGAAACTGGCGGCGC
>CAZPET010000089.1:0-3633 GCA_964585625.1 uncultured Syntrophomonadaceae bacterium | reverse complement strand
GCTGGCCTATGCGGCCGCCGACCGGCAGATTACCGCTGTCTGCACCTGGGCCGCCGTGGCCCGGCCGCTGCAGCTTTTCAGCGGGTTTGCCGGAAAGAAGATCAGCCCCGGTGGCCCTGCCGGTGAAAAAATCGCTCTCAATGACGGCACCGGATCGATCTGCCTGCAGAGACGATTTTTCCAGGATCTGCAGCGCCATGATCTTCCGGACTGTGCCGCCCGGATCGCGCCGCGCCCGCTGCTGCTGATCCATGGCACCGCCGACGAGGTCGTGCCGGTTGCCGATGCACAGCTGCTCTTTGATTCAGCCGGCGAGCCGAAAAAACTGGCCCTGGTCAAAGATGCCGACCACCGCTTCACCGACCACTGGCGGCAGGCCTGGGACCTTTTCTTCAACTGGCTCCAGCAGAACACCGGGGCCCCCCCTCATTCTAAATAGTTACAATATTCTCATTGACAGGAATATATATCCAGGGATAAAATTAGGTTAATAATCACGTTGGGAGGGGGAGTTATTGAGAAGGCGTTTTTTATGCAGAGCGCTTATCTTCCCGGTGGTTCTCTTTCTTGCTTTGTCAGTTGGCGGCTGCTCTTCAGAAAAAACAGGAGTTTTTGATCTGATCAACTGGTTTCTGCATCAGAAAAGCGGCCTGCCGGTTTACAGCGGTACAGTTGCGGCTGATGTCAAGGCACCGGTGGAGATCTATTTTGACGAATACGGTGTGGCACATATACTGGCTGAAAACGAAGTTGATTTAATCTATGCTCAGGGCTATGTCCAGGCGATGGAGCGGCTTTTCCAGATGGATCTGCTCCGGCGCTCCATTGGCGGCCGGCTGGCGGAGATATTTGGCCCCGACTTTTCCGGTTCAGACCGTTTTAACCGTACCATCGGTTTCCGCCGCGCTGCTGAAAAGAGCTATGCGGCCATCTCCAATGAAACGAAAGAGCTGCTGCAGGCCTATACGGAAGGGGTCAATGATTATATTGAACTGAACCGGAAAAACTTGCCGCCGGAATTCATTCTCCTCGATTATATTCCCGATCCGTGGGATCCGGTGGACTCGATCTCTATCTCCAAACTGGTGGCCTGGTCCCTGGGGGGCAATATGAATACCGAGCTCCTGCTGGCCGCCCTTGTCGACGAGGTTGGTATGGAGAAGGCCGCCGAGCTCTTCCCTTCATATCCCGAAGAAGGGCTCACGATCACGGGGCCGGCTTCAGCGGGATTGAGCAGTAAGAGCGCGCTCGATATGGTGGCGTTTATCGGCGGAGGCAATTTCCCGCAGGGGCTCCCGGAGATCGGCTCGAACAACTGGGTTGTCAGCGGCAGCCGGACCGCTTCCGGCGGTGCGATGCTGGCCAGCGACATGCACCTTTCGCTAGATTTGCCTCCGATCTGGTATATGAACTACCTGTCATCTCCTGAAATAAAGGTCACCGGGGTGATGTTTCCCGGTATCGCCGGCGTGATTGCCGGTTTTAACGAGAGGATTGCCTGGGGGGAGACCAACCTGGGACCCGATGTAATGGATCTTTACCAGATAAAATTTAACGAAGCGGATGATACCCTTTATCTTTATAATGATGAGTGGGTCAAGTCCGAAGTGTTTGAAGAAACGATCAAAATAAGAGGCGTCGAGGACGAGAATCTGCGGGTCAGGGAAACCTTTTTCGGGCCGGTAATCTCAGATATTATTGAATTGTATCCGGGTGAACTGCCGTTAAGCCTGCGCTGGACTGCGCTGGACGCCACCCTCGAGGCCGAGGCCATGCTGGCCATGATCCGCGCCTCCGATTTCGCCGAATTTCGCTCCGCCCTGCAGAATTTTATGGCCCCGGCGCAGAACTTTGTCTATGCCGATGCGGAGGGAAATATTGGCTATCTTGGCAACGGCCTCTTCCCGATTCGCAGCGAAAGTCACCGCCTGGCGGGAAACGGCCTTCTCCCGGTGCCCGGCTGGAGCGATGAATACGCCTGGACCGGGTGGGTTCCCTGGAACGAGATCCCTTCGCTCTACAACCCCCCGGAGGGGCTGATCGTCACCGCCAACCATAAGGCGGTTGCCGACGACTACCCCTATTTCCTTTCTTACGAATGGGCTCATCCCAGCCGGGCTCTCTCGATTCTGCGGGAACTCGAAGGGCGCGCGAACCTGACACTGAAAGATATGCAGGAGGGGCAGGCTTCTTTCTACAACAGCCATGCAGAGGAAGCTGTGCCTCTGCTGGTCGAGCTGCTTAAAGGAGCGCCGCTGGACGGGCGCGAAGAGGAAGCCCTGCGTATTCTGGAGCAGTGGGGGCGCGAACCTGTGGAGACGGTGGATTCAGCGGGAGCAGCCATCTTTCACCGGTTCTACACGCTGCTTACTAAAAGTATTTTCGAAGGGCAGGTCTCAGAAGAGCTGCAGGAGCGGCTGCTGAACTGCTCGGCCCTGGTAATTGACCGGCTCCTGACGGCTGAAGAGACACAGTGGATTGAAGACCGTGTGGCCTTAATTCGGGACAGCTTCTCCCAGACCGTGGCGGAGCTGAGCGAAATGCTGGGTGAAGACATTACCGGATGGCGGTGGGGGGAGATTCACACCCTCACGTTCAAGCATAATCTCGGCGATGCCGTCAGTAAAAGCCGCTACAACCGCGGGCCCTTTGAGGTTGGCGGCAGCGGTTCCACTCCGGGGGCGCTGGGCTACAAGCGACAGCTTGAACTGCCCTACCGGGTTTATGGCGGCGCCCCCTGGCGCTACGTGATCGACCTCTCGGATCACACCGCCTTCGACATGCTGGCCATCGGCAATTCCGGGCATTTCCGCAGCCCGCATTACGATGACCTGCTGGAGAGATGGCTGCAGATGGAGTATAAAGAACGGCTCTTTAACCAGGATCAAATCAAGAAGCTGCCGCAGAAGCTGATTCTCCAGCCGTATGGCGAAGGGGAGCGGTAGAATAGGTGCGGTGGTCTATCAAGTTCGGTTGACAGGTTTTTACCATAAAAACTAATTACGGAGCTGCAGTTCAGGGCGACTCCGTAAACTAAAAACGTGGCTGGGGCGGTAGGATTCGAACCTACGATGCGGGATCCAAAGTCCCGTGCCTTGCCGCTTGGCTACACCCCAGCAGAGATAAAAATGGGGTGAGTGATGGGATTCGAACCCACGACCTCCAGGGCCACAACCTGGCGCTCTAACCAACTGAGCTACACCCACCTCGCGTTGATAATTTTAACATGCGCCCGGCCAAAAGTCAACGACATGAGGCGTGTTGTGACAAGAGGCGTGCTGCGGTGATATGTGAAAAAGAGGAGGCCGGGCTCTTGCTTCACGGAAGCGTGTCAACTCATATAAGAATCTCACCCAACGAGAGTGGCTTACTCATATAAGAAGTTTACCTGTGGTGGTATTTGATTTATAATTTAACAAGATTTGGTGATGGAATTCGGTGGTTTTATTTTAAGCAAAGGGGGATTCAAAGATGCGTTTTATCCGCGGAAGTCTATTTATCGGGCTTTTTTTAGTATTGCTGGGGGCGGCAATAATTTTGAACCTGTTTGGTTTTGACATTAATGCGCGCGAGATACTGTCTTACTGGCCTCTTCTGCTTGTTCTGCTGGGACTGGACTGGCTGATCCGTTCC
>CAZPET010000088.1:1926-7032 GCA_964585625.1 uncultured Syntrophomonadaceae bacterium | reverse complement strand
AGGCCGCCCTCGCCGGGAGTGCCGCGGTAGCAACCACCTCCACCGCCGCCGGCGAGCGCCGGGTCCCCTACAGGAGCAGCTTCAGGCGAAAGATGAAAAGACGAAAGAGATGCTGCACCAGCGGAGAAAAGAAAACCATCGTGAATAGAGGAGTCAAGCCGGCGCATATAACCAGGGGAAGCAAAAAACCTGCGGTCCGCGGCTGGTAGAGCCGGCTGACCCCCTTGGCATCGACAAGCCGGTCACCTACTTTCAGGCGGACCAGAAAGGTGCTGGCCATTCCCATACGCCCTTTTTCCAGAAACTCCGTCACTGAAAAATGTGTTCCCACGGCGACAATCAGCGCCGCTCCCAGGTCATGGGCCAGCAGCAGGGCGATATCTTCGCTGGTCCCGGGTGCGCTGAAGATGTGATATTTCAAGCCGAGCCGCTCCAGCCTCTCCCGGCCCGGAACGCCGCTGCCGTCAGAATAAGCGTGCACCACCAGTTCGCGGGCCTGCTGCAGCGCCCGATCGCTGACACTATCCATGTCACCGATGATCAGGTCCGGGATCAAACCATAATCCAGCAAAGCGTCGCCGCCCCCGTCCACTCCGACCAGAACCGGCTTTTTTTCTCTGAGATAACTTTTTATCGCCCGGAGATCCTCCCGGAAGCCTTTTCCCCGGATCACCACCACCGCGTCATGATTCCTGAACACGGTTTTCAGCGGTGGGAGTTGCATATTTTCAGTAATTAACCGGCGCTCCCGGTAAGCAAAATCGAGAGTATTGACCAGAAAATCCTCAACGATTTGCTCCCTCCGCAGCAGCGAGTCCCGGTAAACCTGTTCATAAACGCTTTCTGTGAGCAGATCGCCGCGGCCGATTTCAGCTCCCCGGGAATAAACCGAACTGCCGATGATCTTGACCATCTCCCCGTCGGTCACCGCCTCATAAAATGGCTCACCCAGGTTTTCAACCAGGTGCACCTTCCGGCGGAGCAGCAGCTGCAGCGCCGCCGGAGGAAAAAGCCCGCTGCAGAATGAATCTATGTTCAAGACCGCTTTCACGCCGCAGCGCAGCAGGCCCTCAGCAGCGGTCCAGTCCAGATCGCGGTGGTCAATCAGGGCGATCTCTTTGGGGCGGAGCCTCTGGATCAGCTTTTTGGTAGAACGGTCTTTGCGCACCCGTCCTGCCTGGAGAGCCGCTTTTTTTTGTTTATACATGCAGGGAAACATTTTTCAACCACACCCTCATTTAGCTTTCCCCGATCTCTCTTTTACATATTAAACAAATCAAGCCAGTCCTTCCGTAAAGTTGATACTCTGTTAAATATAAGCTGACAGCTTATGTCAACAAGGGAGCATAAATTTCTCTTGTTGCGGACAATTTAAAAAGGCTTCTCCAAAGCGTCGAGAGCAAGCCGGAAGGGATTACATAATTGATGAAACTAAAACGGTTCAAATACCTGCTCTTCTTTTTTTTAATCGTTACCCTTTTCTGGATGGCCATGACGAGCTGGCAGCTGCAGGCAAACACAATCGAGAATATCAGGATTTACCAGGGTGGATCGTATTATGTAAACTTGCGCATCCCCTTTCTCTATGTGCGCGGTGACCGCGATGATGTGATCCTCTTCAACGGCAACCCTCTTCTGAAAGAGCTAAGCCGGGTCAATGCGCCGATCAGTCTGGAAGGACAAAACCTGGGACAGGTAAAACTTGAATTCTCACTTTTTGGATGGATTCCGCTGCGCCGGATCACGGTTAATGTGCTGCCGGAGGTTAAACTGATCCCCGGGGGACACTCGATCGGGATCAAGCTTCATTCGCAGGGCGTCAACGTGGTCGGCTATTACTATTTTAACGAATCGGGGAAAAGCGTATCTCCGGCCCGGGAGGCCGGGGTCAAGATCGGTGATACTATCTTGAAAATAAACGGAAAAAGTGTAAATGATGCTCCCGGAGCCGCCCGGCTGCTTGAAGACAGAGGCGGTAAACGGGTTGAGCTGCTGATCAGCCGCCACGGCGAAACGTTCAAGCTTTCGCTGACCCCGCGTTATTCCGCTTCTGACGGCGCCTACCGGATTGGCTTGTATCTGCGTGATTCCGCTGCCGGGGTGGGCACGTTGACCTTTTATGATCCCCTGACAAAACGATACGGCGCTCTCGGCCATGTTATTCTCGATTCCGACACCCATCAGCCGATCAACCTGAGCGAGGGATCGATTGTCAAAGCAAAAATTATCAGTATCAAAGCCGCCCAGCGGGGACAGCCCGGTGAAAAAACCGGGATCTTTGTCGACGACAGCTTCGGCAATATCAATAAAAATACACCTTTCGGGATTTTCGGAGAGATCAGGGATTTTCAGCAAGTGGCCTCACCATATCCGGATCCTCTGCCCATGGCTCTATCCACCGAGGTCCAAACAGGGCCTGCGGAGATCCTGACCGTGATTGAAGGTGAATCCATCGGCAGCTTTGCGGTGGAGATAGAAAAAATAGCTTACCAGGCCAATCCTACAGATAAAGGAATGATCGTGAGGGTGAGCGATGAGAGGCTTCTGCGGAGCACCGGGGGAATTATCCAGGGGATGAGCGGCAGCCCGATTATCCAGAATGGCAAACTGGTCGGCGCAGTAACTCATGTTTTTATTAACGATCCGACACGGGGATACGGCATTTTTGTGGAATGGATGTACCAGGAAGCTGAAATATTTACCAATAATTAAAATTGTTTATATTACAAAGAAGGAATTTACATCCAGATGTCGAATTTTTTATAAAGTCTTGACTTATCAGAATATAACAGGAGGGGAAAAGAGTGTTAAAAATTTTGGTAGCTGATGATAACCGCGAGTTTAACGGATTGCTCACTTCATACCTCTCGATGCAGCCTGATTTTGAAGTTGTCGGCAGCGCCTACAACGGAAAGGAAGTTTTGGAACTGTTTCAGGATAACCGGATCGATGTTCTCATCCTGGACATCATCATGCCTCACCTGGACGGTATCGGCGTGCTGGAGGCGCTCGCGGAGATGGAGCTGGAGCATAAACCGCATGTGATCATGCTTACAGCGTTCGGCCACGAAAATATCACCAGAAGGGCGGTAGAGCTCGGGGCGGCTTACTATATTTTGAAACCCTTTGATATGGAAATCCTGCCCGAGAGAATCCGGCAGCTTAACGGCAGCGCCGTTGTTCGAGACACAAACTTGCCGGGCGTTACCGTCAAAAAGGGGCTGCCCAAGATACCGCTGGAGGAAGAGGTTACCGAGATCATGCACCAGATCGGTATCCCGGCCCATATCAAGGGTTATCTCTACCTGCGCGACGCCATAATCATGGTCGTGGAGGATATCGACCTGCTGGGCTCCATTACCAAGATATTATATCCGGAAATTGCCGGGCGTTTTAACACCACGCCGAGCCGGGTGGAAAGAGCGATCCGCCACGCAATTGAAGTAGCCTGGGCCCGCAATAATATTGATGTGATCAAGAAATTTTTTGGCTATACGATCAAGACGGAAAAAGGCAAACCGACCAATTCCGAGTTTATCGCCATGATGGCCGATCGGCTGCGCCTGAGCAACAAATCCTACCTGGCATATAATTGAATTTACCGGAGAGAGGGGGTTGGGCTTCCCTACCCCCTCCACAGATCAAATGTAATTTTTTAGGATGCCGTCGGCGATAACAAGACGCTGGATCTGGTTGGTTCCCTCGTAGATCTGCAATATCTTCGCATCGCGCATATACTTTTCCATCGGATAATCGCGAATATAGCCGTAGCCGCCCAGAATCTGGAGAGCGTTCGTCGTCACCCGCATGGCCATATCGGAGGCATAGGCCTTCGCCATGGCGGAGTAGGCGGAGAGGCGGCGCTCTCGCTTTTCGGCAAGGGCTGCGGCCTTGAATACGAGAGCGCGGGCCGCTTCAATTTCCATGACCATGTCGGCAAGCATGAATTGAATTGCCTGCTGCATGGCGATCGGTTTGCCGAACTGGACCCTTTCCCGGGCATAGTTCACGGCAGCCTCGTAGGCAGCGCGGGCCACGCCCACCGCCAGGGCGCCGATCATCGGCCGCGAAAGATCAAAGGTTTCCATGGCTGCACGAAAACCGCTCCCCTCTTTGCCGAGACGGTTCTCCACGGGTACCCTGACCTGCTCAAAGATCACCTCGCTGGTATTGCTGGACCGGATACCCATTTTTCTCTCTTTCTTTCCTGCCGAAAGACCGGGAGTGCCCCTCTCAACCACAAACGGTGTCAGTGAGCGAATGCCCCGTTCAGGATTGGTCAGGGCGAAAACAACGTAGATATCGGCAAGGCCGCCGTTGGTGATAAAGCATTTCACCCCGTCAATCAGGTAGCCGGACCCGTCCGGCAGGGCGGTGGTGGCAATAGCGCTGACATCGGACCCGGCGCCCGGTTCGGTGAGGCAAAATGAAGCCAACCGGCCTCCCGCAATGGCAGGCAGGTAGCGCTCTTTCTGCTCCTCATATCCCGCAAGCAGGATCGGCAGCGCCGCCAGCGAGTTCGCCCCCACGCCGGTAGCAATACCGGCACAGCCGCGGCCCAGCTCCTCGGTTACCAGGCAAAGGGTGACCAGGTCCATCCCGGCTCCCCCATATTTTTCCGGCCAGGTGATGGAGGCAAAACCCTGCCGCACCATTTTTCGGACCAGATCGACAGGCGTCTCTTCGATTTCATCGTAATGGGCGGCGACGGGGATAACCTCTTTCTCGACAAATTCCCGGGTCATCTTCTGTACCGCCATCTGCTCCGCGTTCAGTTCAAAGTCCATCTGCGTATCATCCTCCGTATCGCTGAAGCCAAGAGCCTTTTGTTGTTAATCAATTACTAACATACCAGTCCAGGAGACAAGAATCAAGAAAACGTTGTTGGCTATGGTTTTTTCTTGAGATCCTTCGCTTCGCTCAGGATGACAAACAGGGGGTTGGGATGACTAACGGAGGGTTGTGAAGTGACAAACGGGTGGCTAGAGACTGTGTCCCCGGTGTCCCGCTGTTTTTCTGACCTCTGACTTCCGACCTCTGACCTCTATTTCAGGCCGTGGCGGTTCAGCTTCTCGTAGAACCAGGAGCGGCTCATGCCGAGAAGCC
>CAZPET010000088.1:0-1826 GCA_964585625.1 uncultured Syntrophomonadaceae bacterium | reverse complement strand
AGGCCGTGGCGGTTCAGCTTCTCGTAGAACCAGGAGCGGCTCATGCCGAGAAGCCGGGCGGCCTTGCTTTTGTTGCCTCCGGCTTTCTGCAAAGCCCGGAGGATCGTTTCCCGCTCCAGCGCCTCCTGCTGCGACCGGTAGTCCTGCAGGGCGCTTCCCGGTCCGGCTGCGGGCCCGGCGGCGCTCGTTTCAGCCGGCGACTCCCCGCCTGTCCTCTGCCGCAGATGCTGCGGCAGGTCCTCCGCCTCGATAACCCTGGCGCCGGTAAAATTCATGGCCCGCTCCACGGCGTTCTCCAGCTCGCGGACGTTCCCCGGCCAGGCGTAATCCTGCAAAATATCGAGCGCCTCTTCCGAGATATCCTGCACCTCCAGCCCGAAAACAGCGTTGTATTTCCTTAAAAACGCATGGACCAGGGGCAAAATATCCTCGGGACGCTCCCGCAGCGGCGGCACCGGCAGCGAGATCA
Source organism: uncultured Syntrophomonadaceae bacterium (assembly GCA_964585625.1). Classification (GTDB taxonomy): domain Bacteria; phylum Bacillota; class Dethiobacteria; order DTU022; family DTU022; genus JAAZIN01. Next base: position 1,357 of record CAZPET010000088.1, on the reverse strand, counting down.
CGTTCAGCCGGAAATAGAGATCATTGCGGAAGCCGCCCTCGGAGACCTTCTGTTCCAGATCCTGGTTTGTCGCCGCGATCACCCGCAGGTCGACGCGACTTGTCTCTGTGCCGCCGACCCGCTCGAAGGTGCGATCCTGCAAAAAGCGCAGCAGTTTCGCCTGCAGGGAGAGGGGCAGATCGCCGATTTCGTCAAGAAAAAGGGTCCCCCCGTCGGCCAGCTCGATCCGGCCCGGTTTACCCGACCTTTGCGCCCCGGTAAAGGCGCCGGGAGCATAGCCGAAGAGCTCCGACTCGAGAAGGTTCTCCGGGATGGCGGCGCAGTTTATCTTGACAAAGGGCCCCTCCCGGCGCGGCCCGTCATAATGGATCGACTGGGCAAAGAGCTCCTTGCCCACGCCGCTCTCCCCGTATACCAGGACCGTGGAGAGGCTCTGGGCTGCCAGGCGGGCCTCTCTCTTGAGGCGCTCCATGGCCGGGTTGAGTGTAATGATATCATCAAAACAATAAGGCTGCTCCCGGTGGCGCTCCTTTTTCAGCTCGGCCTGAAAATGGGCCAGGCGGTGGTCCATCGCCTCCAGCCTGCGGGCCAGCTCCCGCAGTTCATCGACGCGGCGAAAACTGATCTTTCCCACCGCACCGATGACCTGTCCTTCACGGACGATGGGAAGCCGGGAGACGACGTAAGGTTTCCCCTCGATGAACTGGATATCGTTCAATTCAGGGATCCCGGTTTTCACGATCACATGGAGCCTGCTGTTCTCGAGGATTTCATCCACCGGGCGGTACAGCACATCTTCTTCTTCCAGGCGCACAAAATCAAGAAAAGAGCGGTTGGCCAGGATTACCGCCCCCTTCTCATCAACCACCACGATGGCATCGTAACCGATATCGAGGACGGTCTGCAGCGTCCGGTTCAGACTTTTCACGCTGCCGAGCTCCTCGGCTACCTGTTCGAGCTCGGTGACATCCTGGAAGATGGCGATGCCGCCGGTAACCCGGCCGCCGTCGAGAAGCGGGGTTTTGTTGACCACGGTGATGGCCCGGCCGTAAGAGTATTTTGCTCCTATTTCAACGGCCCCCTCTTCCAGCAGGGAGGCCATATTCAGACCCGGCAGAAACTCGTCCAGGTGGCGGCCGGCAGCCGTCTCTCCGGCCAGCCCAAAGAGCTGCGCAGCGGCGCGGTTGATCAGATTTATGCGACAGGATTGATCCACCGAAATGAGGCCGTTGTGCATCGCCTGGTACATCGCCCTCAGGCGGGCATTAAGCATCCTCTCCTCTTTGAAGAGGGAGGTGATCAGCTCCACCTTGGTAAAGAGGCCGGCCACGGAGCCGTCCTGCTCCACGACCACGCC
>CAZPET010000087.1:0-7043 GCA_964585625.1 uncultured Syntrophomonadaceae bacterium | reverse complement strand
TCATTCATCGCAAAATCGAGCACTTTGCCCTCGCCGTCCAGCCGGATCACTTTGCTGTCCTGGCCCCCGATATCGATCACCGTGCGCACTGCGGGATCAAGATGAAAAGCGCCGCGGCCGTGACAGGTGATCTCGGTAATCTGCTTGTGGGCAAAAGGGACGCTGATGCGGCCGTAACCGGTAGCAACAATCAGGTCAAGATCCTTAAACTCAAGACTGGCTGATTGCAAGGCCGAAGCTATAGCCTTTTCAGCGGCCCGCCTGCTGTCCACCCCCGTGGGGATAATGGTATAAGCAAGGACTCCATCTGCACTCAACAGCACTGCTTCAGCCGAAAGGGAACCGACATCAATACCGGCTGCTATCTCTGTAGCTCTCTTTTCTTGCCGCTGATCCACCGGCATCTCCTACCCTTCGCCCCGCCCGGCCTGCTTTAACAAAACCAGAAGGGCGCTCCAGAGGCGCTCTTTCCCCTCGCCGGTACGGGCTGAAAATGAAAGCAATTGGTCTGCCGTGCCGAGCTCAAGCCGGGCCTTTATCTCCGGCAGCTGTTTCGCCAGGGCGCCGCGCGAGAGCTTGTCCGATTTGGAAGCCACTGTAACCGTGGCCAGGTGGTGAAAACGCAGCCACCCGGACATGAGCAGGTCGTCTGCAGTGGGCCGGTGGCGGCAGTCAACGATATGCACGGCCCCGCAGAGCGGTTTGCGGTTCTCGAGATAGCTTTCGATCAAGGCGGCCCAGGCCCGCTGCTCTTCTTTGCCGGCTTTGGCGTAGCCGTAGCCGGGGAGGTCAACGAAGTAGAAGGCATCATTGATCCGGTAAAAATAGAGGGCCCGCGTTTTACCGGGCGTAGAGCTGGTATAGGCAAGTTTCTTCCGCCCGAGGAGGCGGTTGATCAGCGATGATTTGCCCACGTTGGAGCGCCCGAGAAAGGCGATCTCGGGCAGCCCGTCAAGGGGCAGATCTTTCTCCCTGTATGCGACCGTCTCCAGGGAAGCTTTTTTTATCAACATGGTCATTACTCTTTCAGGCGGCAGGGCTGTGAACCGCCGGCGCTAATGCCTGAGCGCGGGGTCATCCTGACGCTGCAGCCCCGGATCATCCGGACAGACCGTAGATAACGTATCTTCCGTCTCTACGATAGGTTGGAGAGGCCGCTTCTTTTTGCGAGGTTTTTTCAGCAGGGCAAAATCGAGGACCTCATCCATATGCTCAACCAGCCTCACTTCGACCTTGCGCCGCACGTTTGCCGGAATATCGCTCAGATCCTTGCGGTTTTCCACCGGCATCAGCATATATTTGATACCGGCCCGGTGGGCGGCCAGCATCTTCTCCTTGATCCCCCCCACGGGAAGAACGCGTCCCCGGAGGGTGATCTCGCCGGTAAGGGTAACCTCGCACCGCACCGGAATCCTGGTCAGGGCCGAGGCCAGCGCCACGGCCATGGCGATGCCGGCGGAAGGGCCGTCTTTGGGAATCGCTCCTTCCGGGACATGGATATGAATGTCTGTTTTTTCGTAAAAATCTTCGTCCAACCCGAGATTCTCCGCCCGGGAACGGATATAGCTAAAAGCCGCCTGGGCTGACTCCTGCATCACCTCACCCAGCTTGCCGGTAAGAATCATCTTTCCCTTGCCCTTCATCAGGGTTACCTCTATGGAGAGCAGATCTCCGCCGGCCTCCGTCCAGGCCAATCCCGTGGCCACACCGACCTCGTTTTCCTTTTCACCCGTGCCGTAACGGAAGCGGGGCACTCCTAAATATTTCTGCAGGCCCTTCCGGGAAAGGCTGACCCGCGTGCCGCGGTCTTTGACCACTTCACGGGCGACCTTGCGGCAGATTGCCGCCAGGCTGCGTTCGAGGTTGCGTACCCCCGCCTCGCGGGTGTATGAACGGATAATGCCGCGCACCGCCCCCTCGGAGAGCGCCAGATTGGTCGTAGTGAGGCCGTGCTCCGAAATCTGTTTCGGGATAAGATGCCGTTTGGCAATTTCCACCTTGTCTTCCTCGGTATAACCGGGCAGGTGGATCGTCTCCATCCGGTCGAGGAGCGGCTGGGGGATATTATACGGCGCGTTGGCCGTGGTGATAAACATGACCTGCGAAAGATCGAAAGGCAGCTCGATATAATGGTCGCTGAACGCATGGTTCTGCTCGGGATCTAGCACTTCCAGCAGCGCCGATGAAGGGTCCCCCCTGAAATCGGTGGACATCTTGTCAATTTCATCCATCAGGAAGACCGGGTTCTTCGACTTTGCCTGGCGCATCCCCTGGATGATCCGTCCCGGAAGCGCCCCGACATAGGTGCGGCGGTGGCCGCGGATCTCGGCCTCGTCGCGCACCCCGCCCAGCGAAATGCGCACGAAATTGCGCTCCAGCGCCCGGGCGATCGACTTGGCCAGCGATGTTTTCCCCACACCGGGCGGGCCGATCAGGCAGAGGATCGGGCCTTTCAGCTTTTCGGCCAGCTGGCGCACGGCCAGGTATTCAATGATCCGCTCCTTCACCTTGCGCAGGCCGTAGTGGTCTTCATCGAGGATCTCCGCGGCGCGATCCAGATCCAGGCGGTCCTCGGTAACTGTCGACCAGGGCAGGCCGAGAAGCCAGTCCAGGTAGGTACGGATGACGATCCCCTCGGCGGCGGCCGGAGGCATCTTCTCGAGACGGTCCGCCTCTTCCAGCGCCTTCTCTTCAACCTCGGGCGGCAGCTCCGCCTTGTCGATCTTTTCACGGTATTCATCCGCCTCGGCGGTGCGCTCGTCTTTTTCACCGAGCTCCTTCTGGATTGCCTTCATCTGCTCGCGCAGGTAATATTCTTTCTGGGTTTTCTCCATCTGTTTGCGCACGCGCAAATTGATGCGGCGCTCTATCTCCACGATCTCCATCTCACGGCTGAGAAGTTCGCTGAGCTTCTCCAGCCTCTCCTTGGCCGAAGCGGCCTCGAGGAGATCCTGTTTCTGCCCGATCTTCAGGCTCAGGTGTGAAGTGATGACGTCGGCCAGGCGTCCCGGCTCTTCTATACCGGAGACCGTAGCCAGTGTTTCCGGGGGGATTTTCCGGCTGGCCTTGAGATAATGTTCAAACTGGTAGAGCAGGCTGCGGCGAAGCGCTTCAACCTCCGGGGTTTTGCCGGCCTCTTCCGGGATCAATTCCGCTTCTACCTTAAAATAAGGCTCCGTATGCAGGTAGCGGATGATCGCGGCACGGGTCAACCCTTCCACCAGAACGCGGATCATCCCGCCGGGCAGTTTGATCATCTGTTTGATCAAAGCAACGGTGCCGACGGTAAAGAGTTCTGCTTCCGCCGGCTCATCCACCTTGGCATCTTTCTGGGCTATCAGCAGAATCCGGTTATCTCCGACCATGGCCTCCTCCAGCGCTTTAACCGAGCGTTCCCGCCCGACGTCGAGGTGCAGGACCATGTTGGGAAATACCAGGACCCCCCGTAAAGGCAGCAGCGGTAAATGTTCCTTTGCTTTACGCATCGTTCTGTCACCTCCTGTAAAATAAAAGAAAACGAGAAGCCTTTGTACACAATATTCGCTTCCCGCTTCTGCTTTCCCTTTTTTTAGAACAACCGGACCTTAATTATGGGATTTATTTCTTCTTAGCATTGACTTCAAGCCGTCAACGAGAAGGCAGTGCGGCCACGGGCTCCTTATTCAGCAGCGCCTCACGAAAAACCTCTTCAATGCAGCTTACCGGGATAATTTTTACCGGAATGTGGCGCCTGAAACTTTCCTGCCAGTTGAATTGAGGAATCAATATTTTTTTGATCCCCGCATCAACGGCCGCCTCGATCTTGGCTGGAATACCGCCCACCGGGCGGACCAGACCGCGCACCGAAATCTCCCCCGTCATCGCAGTAAGCGGGTCGACATACTGTCCGGTAAGAGATGAGTAGATCGCCGTAGCCATGCTCACGCCGGCAGACGGCCCGTCTACCGGCGTGCCGCCGGGAAAGTTCAGATGGATATCATAATCGCGCAGGTTCAACCCCATGTAGCGGCTTAACACGGTGATCACGATCTCGGCGGCTCCCTTGGCCGTTCCCTTGCGCCGGACGGTATGGCCAAGCCCCCCCATCTCCTCTTCTTCGACAATGCCGGTGATGGTGACCTTGCCCTGACCCTGCTTCACCGGCAGCGCGGTCGCCTCCACTTCAATCAGGGTCCCCATGTTGGGTCCGTAAATGGCAAGTCCGTTGGCATAGCCAATCTGGGGCTCCGGCGGCGGTTTCCTTTCCGGGCGCGGGGGAAGCTGGGTGCTGTTGACCACCCATTCTATATCTTCCGCTTCCAGGACGGTGCGCTTATCGCCCATGGCAATTCCCACGGCCATCTGGATTATATTGACCGCCTCCCGGCCGTTGGTGGCAAAACGGGTGATCACATCCAGGGCCGCCCCGGTGGCGGTAAAGGAGATGCGCCGGGCCGCATTTTCAGCGATAATCCGGATCTCCTGCGGGGAGAGACCGCGGAAAAATATCTCCAGGCAGCGGGAGCGGATTGCCGGAGGAAGTTCATGGGGCATCCGGGTGGTAGCCCCGATGAGGCGAAAATCCGCCGGAAGCCCGTGCTGAAAAATCTCGTGGATATGCTGCGGGATGCCGTTGTCTTCACTGTTGTAATAAGCGCTTTCCAGAAATACCTTTCGATCTTCAAGCACCTTCAACAGCTTGTTGATCTGGATCGGATGCAGCTCGCCGATCTCGTCAATAAAGAGAACCCCGCCGTGCGCCTTGGTCACAGCGCCCGGTTTCGGCTGGGGAATGCCGGCCATACCGAGCGGCCCGGCGCCCTGGTAGATCGGGTCGTGGACCGTACCGATGAGGGGATCGGCAATGCCGCGCTCATCGAAGCGGGCCGTGGTGGCATCGAGCTCCGTAAACCGGGCCTCCTTGCCGAAGGGACTGAGAGGGTTCTTTTTTGCTTCATCAAGGACCAGCCGCGCCGCGGCGGTTTTCCCGATGCCCGGAGGGCCGTAGAGGATAACGTGCTGTGGATTGGGCCCGCAGAGAGCGGCGCGAAGAGCTTTCAGACCGTCTCCCTGGCCGATGATTTCATCGAAGGTCTTCGGACGTGTCTTTTCAGAGAGCGGTTCGGTCAAGGAGATCCGGCGCAGGCGCTCCAGCTGATCCATCTCTTTGCGGGACTCTTTATCCACGGCCACGCGGCTGCTCTGCTGGTTTCGCAGCAAGTTGAAAAAATAGAGCCCGATGACAATGGCAAAAAAGATCTGAACCAGCCCGATGATCCCTGCAAAATTGCCCAAAAAGACCACCCCTCTTTTCAGCCGATATTATCCCCCTTCCGCCAAAAATCTATCCGACTGCCGGGGAAAGCGTTAGCCATGATAAACGAAAGAAAAGGCTACCCCTTTTGGGATAGCCTCTGCCTGTTAGAGTTACTCAAATTTACCTAAGCGGTTACATCTTTTTTCTTCCGTTTATCCTGGGTCACGAGGATCGGTTTTTCTCTCTTCAGGACAACTTCACGCGTGATCACACATTGACTGACATCATCGCGCGAGGGCAGCTCAAACATCACATCGAGCAGGACCTCTTCCATGATCGCCCGCAGCCCCCTGGCCCCGGTATTGCGCTTGATCGCCTCGTCGGCAACAACCTGCAGCGAACCCTCTTTAAACTCCAGCAATACGTCATCGAGTTCGAACATCTTCTGATACTGCTTTACCAGGGCGTTGCGCGGCTCGGTCAGGATCCGGATCAGCGCACCCATATCCAGTGAATCAAGCGTGGCAATGACCGGGATCCGGCCGACAAATTCGGGGATCAACCCGTATTTAAGCAGGTCCTGGGGCAGGATCTGCCGCAGGATCGTGCCGATATTACTCTGATCAATGCTCTGCACATCTGCACCGAAACCGATCCCCTTTTTGCTGACGCGGCCTTGGATGATCTTCTCCAGCCCGTCGAAAGCCCCGCCGCAGATAAAGAGAATGTCGGTGGTATCTATCTGCATGAATTCCTGGTGCGGATGCTTGCGCCCGCCCTGCGGGGGGACGCTGGCCACGGTCCCCTCGAGGATCTTCAGCAGCGCCTGCTGGACCCCCTCGCCGGAGACATCACGGGTGATGGAGGGGTTGTCGGTCTTGCGGGCGATCTTATCGATCTCATCGATATAGACAATCCCCTTTTCAGCCTTCTCGATATCGTAATCGGCGGCCTGGATCAGCTTCAGGAGAATATTTTCCACATCTTCGCCCACATAACCGGCCTCGGTCAGGGAGGTGGCATCGGCGATGGCAAAGGGAACGTTCAAAATCCGGGCCAGGGTCTGCGCCAGAAGTGTCTTCCCCGTACCTGTCGGGCCGATGAGCACGATATTGCTCTTTTGCAGCTCCACATCTTCCATCTTCTGGGCGGCATTGATCCGCTTGTAGTGGTTATAAACAGCCACCGAAAGAACTTTTTTAGCATCTTCCTGGTCGATCACATATTGATCCAAAGCCCGCTTGATCTCCTGCGGTTTCGGCAGATCGATCAAACTGAAATCGCCCTCTTCGCCGATCTCCTCTTCGATGATCTCATTGCAAAGCTCAATACACTCGTCGCAGATATATACACCGGGGCCGGCCACAAGTTTCCGAACCTGCTCCTGGGTTTTTCCGCAAAACGAGCATTTCAGTTGTCCTTTTTCATCGGTAAACTTAAACATAAATCGGTTTCACCCCGCTCCAATTTAAGGTCGGTGAACCAGGATTTCATCCACTAGCCCGTAATCTTTTGCCTCTTCAGCAGAGATAAAGAAATCGCGGTCTGTATCCCTGGCGATGCGCTCCACCGGCTGCCCTGTATGCTTGGACAAAATCTCATTTAAGGCCTCGCGCACCTTTAGAATTTCTTTGGCGTGAATCTCAATATCCACCGCCTGGCCCTGCGCGCCTCCGGCAGGCTGGTGCAGCATGATCCGCGAGTGCGGCAGGGTAAATCTCTTCCGGCCTGCTCCGGCAGCTAGAAGCACAGCCCCAAAGCTGGCCGCCAGTCCTACGCAGATAGTGGATACCGGCGGTTTGATATA
>CAZPET010000086.1:0-7083 GCA_964585625.1 uncultured Syntrophomonadaceae bacterium | reverse complement strand
GATATCGAGATGGCCAAAAAGCTCGGCTTCAACATGATCCGCAAGCATATCAAGGTGGAACCTGCGCGGTGGTATTATCACTGTGACCGGCTGGGGATGATCGTCTGGCAGGATATGATCAATGGCGGCGGAAAGCACCGTCTCTTTCACCATGTCCTCCGCCCGATGATCGCTCCCGGGCTGCGGGTCAACGACCGCCGTTACCGGGCCGCAGGGCGGGCTGAGAAGGCCAACCGCGACAATTTCAAAAAAGAGCTCAAAGAGATGATCGACTTCCTTTATAATTATCCTTGCATCGGCATGTGGGTCATCTTCAACGAAGGCTGGGGCCAGTTTGACGCCGCTGAAATTAGCGCCCGGGTACAGCGCTGCGACCCCTCCCGCTATATCGATCATGCCAGCGGCTGGCACGACCAGGGCGCCGGGGATGTTAAAAGCATTCACACTTACTTTTTCAGGCTGAAGATGCCGCCGCAGGATCACCGCGCCGTGATTATCTCCGAGTACGGCGGTTACAGCTACTCCGAGAAAGGGCACCTCTGGCGCGAGGGGAGGCAGTTCGGCTACAAAAAGTTTGCTTCGCGAGAAGATCTCACCGGGGCTTGCCTGGCCCTGATCAAAGATCAGTTAAAGCCGATGATTGCCCGGGGCCTGTCCGGCGCGGTCTATACCCAGCTCACCGACGTGGAAACCGAGACCAACGGGCTCCTGACCTATGACCGCAAAGTGCTCAAGGTCGATCTTGCAGCATTACGTCGGCTAAATGAAGAGCTCAGCTACCCGGGCTCGAGTAGTATACCCGGCAGTAACCGGCGGTGATCTTTCCATAACCCGGGATCATGGAAAAAGGTATTAATTGAATGCCTTCATTCTTTAAGGTATAATTTTCCCGACGAAAGGATCTAATGCCCGTGGAACAACTTCTCTCCCTGGACAGGGGAAAAATATATCAGGATCTGTGGCGTCTCTCGTGGCCGGTGATGATCTTTATGGTTTTCCAGACCACCCTGGAGCTGGTCGATCTATACTGGGTGGGTTACCTGGGCACCGACGCCGTAGCCGCTCTCTCTCTTTCCAACAGCCTCTTCTGGATGCTGTTTACTTTTTCGGATATAATCTCCATTTCGACCCTTGCTTTGACTGCCCGCTACCGCGGCGCCGGAGATACCGGCAAGGTTGCTGTCGTGGCCCGGCACAGTTTCTGGCTGGCCGCCTTCATCTCGGTAGCGGTGACCATACTTATTCTGGGTTTGAGCGAAACTTTTATCTCTCTTTACGGGGTCGAGGCGGAAGTGCATGAAATGGCCGTGCTCTACCTGAAGGTTATCGGAGTCAGCATGCTCTTCGGTTATTCGGGTATGGCCATGGGAGCAACTTTGCAGGGGGTCGGCGATACCCGCACCCCCATGGTTATCCTGGTCATAACCAATATCATCAACATTGTCCTTGACCCCATCTTGATCTTCGGGCTGATCGGAGCGCCTGCACTGGGCATTCTGGGCGCGGCCCTGGCTACTTTGCTGGCCCGGGTTGCCGGCTTCCTGGCGATGCTCTATATCTTGCTTAGCGGCAAGATCTCTCCCAGCAGGATCAAAGTGCCGGGGCTTTTAAAATTGAAGTTCCAGGTCGCCTACTTCAGGAGAATAATTGAGATCGGCCTGCCCGCCTTCATGCAAACGGTGACCCGGCCCCTGACCGGGTTGGTCATGATGTGGCTGGTCGCTCTTTTCGGCACGCAGGCCATCGCCGCCTTCGGCATCGGGATGCGGGTGCTGGGATTTGCCTTTATCCTGCTCTCCGGCCTGACAGTGGGCACCTCCACCATGATCGGCCAGAGCCTCGGCGCGGCGATGCACTCTCTCACCTCAGAGATTATCCGTAAGGCGATGCTGCTCAGTTTAGCCGTGCAGGCCGTCATGACCGGCCTCTGCTTCTTTGCCGCTCCGCCAATTGTGGGTCTATTTACCCGTGATCCCGCGGCCTTTCAGCTGGGGGTCAGTTACCTGAGAATAATTTCCGCGTGCATGATCCTGATGGGTCCCTTTCACATTATCGATGCGGTCTTCAAGGGTTCCGGGTACACGGTGCCTCCGATGGTCAGCGCCCTGGTGGCCAACTGGGTGATCAAGCTGCCTGTCGCCTATATCCTGGCCCTGCCGCTTAACCTGGGCCCCAGCGGCATCTGGTGGGCGATCAGTATATCCGTTATGGCGGAGCTGCTTATCCTGCTGCCCTGGTACCGCCGCGGCGGCTGGTCTCGCCGCGAAATCCGGGTCGGCGCGCTGGAGACAGTAGATAGGATGTAAACGCAGGTAAAAGGAGGAAATATCGGATGAACGAATCCCGGTTTCATTCTTTAGTGGAGGAGATGCTGAGGTGGTTTTTGGAGCAGGCGCCGGTTATGGCGACCTATATGGGTATACATGAATACGATCACCTGCTGGCCGATTGCCGTATTCCGACAATCGAAGCGAGGCACGGCAGGGTCAAGGAGAGCCTGGCGGTGCTGCAGGAGGCCGATCCGGCTGCCTGGAGCAAAGAGGGCCGCATCGATTACACCCTGATCATCCAGATGCTGAAGGGGTTTATCCTGGAGCATGAGCGCACGGCCGCACACCTGCGTAACCCGGCGTTCTACCTGGACGACGTCATGGAAGGGATTTTCGCCCTGATCATCAAGGAATTCGCTCCCCTGGAGCAGAGGCTGCAGAGCCTGGCCGGACGGGTGAGAGAGGTGCCCCGGGTGCTGGCTGAAGGCAAAAGCAACCTGCAGCCCGCGAGGGTCCCGCCGGTCTGGGTGGAGCTGGCCCTGGAGCAGGCCCGGATGGGCCCAGCCCTTTTCGAGGGACTGCTGCCGGCCATGGCGGCCGGCTTTCCGAAACTCCAGGATGAACTGACGGAGCTGGGGCGCGATGCGGCGGCCGCCTGCGGCGAATTTGCCGCCTACCTGGAAAATGAGGTTCTGCCCGCTGCCGCCGGGGAATTTGCCGTGGGCGAAGACTATTTCAATACCATCCTGCGCGAGCAGCATCTGGTCGATTACGATGCCGCCGCGCTCCTGGAGACGGGGCGGCGGCTCTTCGATGAAACCAGGGCGGCCATGGAAGAGCTGGGCCGGGAGATTGATCCCGCCCTCACCATCAAGGAGATCCTGGATCAGGATAATGAGAACCATCCCTCCGCCGGCGAGCTGCTTTCAGTATATAGACAGGCCATGGAGGCGGCCAGGAGCTACATGGTGGAGCACAATATCGCTTCCATTCCTGAAGATGAAACCCTGCGCGTTATCGAAACCCCTCTGTTTTTACACCCGCTTATCCCTTACGCTGCTTATCTTCCTCCCGGAATTTTCGAGGAGAAGATTGAAGGGATTTTCCTGGTGACAGCGCCCGACGAAAGCGCTTCTCCCGAGGAGATAGAGGCAAAGCTGAAAGGGCAGCCGTATTCCGCGATTCCGGTGACGGCGATTCACGAGGCCTATCCCGGCCACCACCTGCAGATGGCCTGGTCGGCAAGCCGCGGCAGCACCGCCCGCAAGATGGGGATGGAACTCTCCACCCTTTTTATCGAGGGTTGGGCTTTTTACTGCGAGGAGCTGATGGAGGAGCTGGGCTATATCAATACACCGATGCAGAGATTGGGCCGCCTTTCCGGCCAGCTCTGGCGCGCCGCCCGGATCATCCTTGATGTCGGCCTGCACTGCCGCGGCATGAGCGTCACAGAAGCTGCCGATTTTTTGGTTAAAGAGTGCAGCCTCCAGCCGGCCGGTGCCCTTGCCGAGGTGCGCCGCTATACCGGCAGCCCCACCCAGCCCCAGTCCTACCTGATGGGCAAGCTGGAGATTCTAAAGATCATCGACGAATACAAGAAGCGCCATCCCGGCGCCTCGCTGCGGCAGATGCATGACGATATCCTGGCCTGCGGCTCCCTGCCGCCGAAGCTGATGCGCGAGCAGCTGTTTTTAGACTGAATTGAACGGGGGGCAGCTGATGGGAATACCGTTACGCGTTATCGGCGGCCGCTTCTACCACCGGTTGAAAAGGGAATATGAGTGGAGGCTGTCCGGAAAAAAATTTGCTCTTGACAAAAAAGACGGGTTGCTGCCGGAGGTTCTTTTCACCCACCGGACTCCTTTGTATAGGAACCTCCCCCGCCTCCAGATGTGGCTGCAGAAAAACAAGGTCATAAATTTGCGGGTGGCGGTCTCGTCGCTGAACCGCGTGGTTATTCAACCGGGAGAGGTATTCTCTTTTTGGCGGCTGGTTGGCAAACCCGATAGAGAGAAAGGATATGTGGAAGGGATGGTCCTTGACCGCGGGCGGATCAAGGCCGGGGTGGGGGGCGGTTTATGCCAGCTTACCAACTTGATTTACTGGATGACGCTGCATACGCCCTTAAATGTTATTGAGCGCTGGCGCCACAGCTATGATGTATTTCCCGATACCGGACGCACCCAGCCTTTCGGTTCCGGGGCTACCTGTGACTTTCCTTCGCTGGATCTCCAGGTGAAGAATGCCACGGATCAACCCTTTCAACTGAACTTGCAGGTGACTGACGATCACCTGGAAGGAGAGTGGCGGTGTTTGCGTCATACAGGTTTATGCTATGAAATTTACGAGGAATTCCATCGGATCACCCTGGAATACTACGGGTATGTCCGGCACAATAGCTTGCGGCGGAGGGTATTAAATGAAGAAAAGGCCCTGGTTCGTGACGAACCGCTAACCGAAAACCACGCCTTGATGATGTATGAGCCGCTTCTGACGGACGGGATCGGTTAGAAATAAATCACCGCCTCAACTCATCGCTACAGTATCCGGCAAAACATATGCGGCAAATGGAGGTTGCTATGGAACAATATCAAGTAGTATATGAAGCGCTGAAAAGAATGGGCATCCCTTACGATATTGTGGAACACCCGCCGGCTTTAACAACAGAAGAGGCGGACAGCTATATAGTGGGTAAAGAAGGTGTCCGGACAAAAACGCTCTTTTTGTGCAATCGTAAACGTACGGCTTTTTTCCTGGTAATTATGGATGACGATAAGCAGCTGGATATGAAAAAATTAAGAGGGATTTTGCACGAAAAGAGTATCAGTTTTTGCTCGCCCGAGAAACTGATGGAGAAGATGTCATTGCCGCCCGGCGTGGTGTCATTGTTCGGTTTGCTTAACAACCCGGATCGCGATATCAAGGTATGCCTGGATAAAGAGATGCTATCTGAAAAATTCATGAGCTTTCACCCCAATGATAACACGAAGACTATTTTCATCTCGACAGAAGACATGTATAAATTTCTTGAAGAATTGGGGTATGAATATTCTATTGTAGAATTGTAGACTACACTTTTCGTTACCAACGCAAAGGGCCGCTAAAAGCCGGTAAAACAGCGCGGTTTTTGATTTATGGAAAGGAAAGTAGTTTCTCATGTCAAGGGGACGTTTTTTGACATATTTCAATTCAGTCACAACCATGACGAAATTACGGAGGGATTGACATATGCCTGTGGAATGGTTTGCCAGGGAGAAATGCATCGAGCTGCTGTTCAAAGCGGTATACGGGAGACTGGCCACCTGTGGAGAGAACGGGCAGCCCTATATCACCCCGATCAATTTTGTAATACGAGACGATAAAATATATTTTCATACGGGATTCCAGGGAAGAAAATTGGACAATTTAAGCTACAACCCGCAGGTCTGTCTGGAGATCAGCGAGCCGGGTAAAATCTATGCCCCGCCCCATGCCAGGAATTTCACCATGAGATTCTGGAGTATACTGGTGTTCGGGAAGGCCTCCGTGGTTGAAGATAAAAACCTGAAACTGTCAGTGATGAATTTGCTCATGGAAAAATACGCCCGGGATTATCAGTACGAACCCTTATCGCTTGATGATATGGATACTGTCAATGTGCTTGAAATATCCATGGATGAAATAACCGGCAAGGCCAGCGTAGACCCGGAGTAAAATGAGACCGCGCCGGTTGGTGTTACGAACAATTTGAGAACCTTTTGCTCCCCTTATTTAGCGGTAAGCACCCTTGCGGTGAGCTACCTTAACAACAATAACGACTAATTCTTGATCCTGTATCGAGTAGAAGATCCTGTACTGGCCCTGGCGGATACGGAACCTGTTTTGCCCGGTCAGTTTTTCGCAGCCGGGTGGGCGTGGATCCTGAATAAACGTTTCAATACGCTGCAGAATTTTACGAAGGCCTTTAACGGGTATCACCGCGAGATCCTTCCCTACCGACTTCTTGAAGAAAATTTTATAGCCGGCCATTCTTTTTCAGCCTTTTTACCATTTCATCATAACCCATCAAAGGCTCGGCGGCTCTTTCTTCAAAAGCTTCAATGTCCTCTGCATCCTCGGCAAGGGCTTTCCTGACAGCATCATTAATCAGCTCAGAAACAGATTTGGATGTTTCAACCGCTTTTAATTTAAGCGCTTTATGAAGTTGGGGGTCCAGATAGACCGTTGCTCTTGTTGATTTCATCCAGCAGCACCTCCCTTAAAAGCATTATAAGGTTTTAACTGCATAACGTCAATTTCAAAACCGCATCATGCTCCGTCCCTTGTGCCTCCAGGAGCGGCCATCATTTACAGGTGAAAAATTTCCTTTTCTCACGCCGGTACGAGACCACTGATAGATATAAGAGATGCAGATACAAGATCATCATGATCAGCCAAAACAGGGCTAAAAGCACCCAAAAGATCGGATTGATCCCCTGGCTACGGAGTGAAGATAAACCAATGAACAGATTGAATCCGCCTATCCCCAACCAATAAAGAATCGACTTGAGGTTAATGAGCAGAAGACGCCTGGCGCAGGCGAACCGTTCCGCCCTGTCTGTATAGAACTCCGGTTTGGCATCAGTTTCCGCCTGTTCTTTGCTCCAGATAAAAATCCGGCCGAATGGCTGCGGCAGATCACTGAGCAGGGTAAAGCCGGCCTGCTTGTGAATATCGAAATAGCCGGCTGTAATATTCTGTTGCGCGTCGACAAAATATTTTATTTTGCGGGGACGGTCCTTTTCAAAGTAAAAGCCGTTTTTATCAATAAATTTCAGCAGCATTCCCCGGGCCG
>CAZPET010000085.1:0-7213 GCA_964585625.1 uncultured Syntrophomonadaceae bacterium | reverse complement strand
GACAGCGGCAGGGGCTGGAGAAGGGTGGTTCCCTCCCCGGAACCGCAGGGCTGCGCTGAAATTGCCGCGATCAAGTCTCTGATTGCTGAAGACGTCGTGGTGATCATTTCCGGGGGCGGCGGGATCCCGGTGGTCAAAGATCCCCGGGGCACTTTCGCCGGGATAGACGCGGTTATCGATAAGGACCTGGGGGCGCAGGTGATGGCCCGGGAAACCGGGGCAAACGTTCTGCTGATCCTCACCGATGTGGCCAACGTGGCCGTTAATTACCGGACACCCGGGGAGAAGAAACTCGAGCGGATATCCCTGGCCGAGATGAAAGCATATTATCAGCAGGGTCACTTTACAGCCGGCAGCATGGGGCCGAAAGTTTTGGCGGCAATCCGTTTTGTCGAGAGCGGAGGGGAGAGGGCCGTTATCACCTCGCTGGAAAATGCGCTGCTGGGGGCTGAGGGAAAAATTGGCACCGTGATCACCGGGTAACAGGCCCCGGCAAGCACCGGCTAAAAGGATCAAGATCTACCCGGGCTTCTATTTTGAATTGATAGAAGGTTAAATACCCCCTTGTATAGAAGATTAAATACTTTATCGTTATTATATCTTCTTACTAAGGGGGATTATTATGAATAATCAATTTACCCCAAGGGGACAGCCTGAAACCTGCCGCTGCGGCAGGCCTCTCTACGGCCCCATGGCAGATCCGCTGGTCCCGCGTATCCGCCGGGCGGCTGCAGGCCCCCACTCCATTACATTTATCGGCGCCGCTGCAGGCGGGCCTGAAGCGGCGCCGATCAGGGTTTCCTGGGAACAGCTGCATGAGGATGCCCGCGCCGCCGCCGCCGCGCTGCAGGCCCGCGGGATCGGCCCCGGAGACCACGTTGCCCTCCTGGGCCCGACCTCCCGCGCTCTCGTAACCGCGGTACAGGGGATCTGGCTGGCCGGGGGCTGCATGATCATGCTGCCGATACCGCTGCGTTTCACTTCAGTCGAAGATTTCATGCAGCAGACGCGGGCTCTGTTGAAGAGCGGCAACGTCTCCCTGCTGCTGATCGACCCCGAGATGGCCGCGTTTTATGTGCCCGCTCCGGGCGACCCGCCGGTGGTTCCGCTCAGCGAGATTCAACCGGGCCCGGGCGGTTCGACGTCAGCGGATGATTACCGGGCAGTGCCCGATGATCCCTGCCGCCTCGCCGTACTGCAGTTTACCTCCGGATCCACCGCGGAGCCGAAAGGGGTAATGCTGCCCCACCATGTCATCGGGGCCAATATCGACGGGATGATCGAGGCGGCCCGGGTAAACATGGACGACACCATCGTCACCTGGCTGCCGCTCTACCACGACATGGGGCTGATCGGGATGCTCACCGTCTCGATGACCGTGGGCTGCTCCCTGGTAATGGCATCGCCGCTTGACTTTATGAACCGGCCGGCCGACTGGATGCGCTGGATGAGTGAGTTTTGCGGGACCATCACCGCCGGCCCGAATTTTTCCTGGGTCCTGGCCAACCGCGCCTTAACCCGGATGAATGATACCGGCGAGCGCCTGGACTTATCGTCAATTCGCATCGCCCTGAACGGTGCCGAACCGGTTGATCCGCTTACTGTAGAAAATTTTGTAGCCTCGGCCTTGCCTCACGGGTTCAAGGCCGGCGCCGAATTCTGCGCTTTCGGCATGGCCGAAGTAGCCATCGGCGGCAGCTTTCCCCCGCCGATGCGGGGGTTGATTTGCGACGCCGTGGACCGGGTTGCCCTTGAATCAGAAGGTATCGCCAGGCCCGCCAATCTGGAATTGCCCACGACCCGCAGATTGCCCCTGCTGGGCCACCCGGTACCCGGCCTGGAGATGCGCATCTGCGACCCCTCCACAGGCGAGCCCAAAGGTGAGCGCGAAGTCGGCGAACTCGAGATAAGGGGGCCGTCGGTAACAACCGGTTACTACGGGCGCCCGGATCTTAGCGCCGCATTGTTCCGGGATGAGTGGCTGCGCACCGGGGACCTGGCCTATTTCGTGGAGGGGCCGGACGGCGGAGCGCCGGAGCTGGTTATCTGCGGCCGGATCAAAGATGTGATCATCATTTCGGGGCGGAATATTTACCCCGAGGATATCGAGCGCGCCGTCGGGATGATCGAAGGGGTGCGTGCGGGGAATGTGATTGCCTTTGGGGTCGAAAGCGCCCGCCGCAAGGAGTCCATTGTCATCGTGGCCGAGGTGCGCGATGCCGACCTGGCCGGGGTGCGCCGGGCAATTCGCCGCCGGGTGATCGAGATCTGCGAAGTGCCGCCGCGTGATATTATCCTGGTGCAGCCGGGGACGCTGCCGAAAACCAGTTCGGGGAAACTGCAGCGGAGCCTCTGCCGGAAACAATATCTCAAAAAGGAACTTAAACAGGTAGAGTGACCTGACTCCCCCCTTTGAAAAAGGGGGGCCGGGGGGGATTTAAAAACAGAACATATTTAGTTGACAGGGGCACTAGAGCATGCGGTGATTTTCGCTTCTCAGTATGGCGGGTGCTTTCCTTTTTAACAGCTCGTCGAGGGCTGCCAGTAAAGATTCCCGGTCCCGTGACAAAACCGCTTTTAACGGAAGATAATTGGAAGCATGGTTGGCCCTGAAGATGCAGTTGCTCAAGGATAAATTGTCGACCATCAGCCTGATCTCCTGAAGCATCTCCCAGGGACCGGGCAGGGTAAGCTTGCCTGCTTGTACCCGGCGATAAAGGGGTGTGCCGGGAATGACCATCAGGCTGAGCAGCCCCAGGTAGTCAGGATCAATTTCGTTCATCAGCCGGGCGCTTTCACGGGCATGCTCTTCCGATCCTTCAAGGCCGGCCAGGCCGTTGATCACGGTTACAGAGAGCGGGATCCCCGCTTTTTTAACCCGGGTTGCCCCCATGGCGATTTCCCGGGGCGAAGCCCCCTTGTTCACAGATCGCAGTACAGAGCTGCTGCCGCTTTCAACGCCCAGATAGATCATCCCCAGCTTCAGGCGGCGCATCTCTGCCAGTTCACCGCTCTCTTTCTGCAGCAGATCCCCGGGATTGGCGTAAACGGCTACCCGCTCCAGCAGGGGAAAGGTCGTATTCAGAACATGCAGGATCGAGCGCAGTTTGTTAGAGGCCATGGTCAGGGCATTCCCGTCGGCCAGAAAGATCCGCCTGGTCCGGGGCCAGATCCGCCCGGCGGCGGCAATTTCCTCTTCCAGCTCTTCCAGTTCACGCTCGCGAAACTTTTTTTGTTTATACATGGCGCAAAAGGTGCACCGGTTATACGAGCAGCCGATTGTCGCCTGCAGGATCAGGCTCCCCGCTTCGCTCGGGGGGCGGTAGATATCACCTTCGTATTTAAGCGGAAACAAGGCAAACCTCCTGACTGGTGCTCTGCCAAGCAATTTTGCTACTTACAGATTCTCCGTTTAAACAGTATTTCCCTTGTTCCTGCCGGGTGCCGTAATTCCATATACAAGCCTTTGTTTAACATTGACAACAAATAATAATTGGGTCAGAATTGTGACATGAAGACTTTACGAAGATTATTTGTTACGGGTTTCGTTTTGCTGTTGATCGCAGCCTCATGCAGCCGGCCGGCCGAACTTGTCATTGAAGCTGAATATGATGATTCCGACTTGACCCTTGTATTGAATATACCCGTGGACGAAGCGCTGCTGGCGGAGCAGATTACGCTTAAACCGGCCGTCCCGGTGCTGATAAAAGAAGAGGGAGAGAACTTTGCAGTTATACCCCGGGAGGCCTGGCCGGAAGATACCCGGATCACCCTCACGGTTCACCCTTTCTCTACCGCAGTCGTCGTTCTCGACCACCCCTTTACTTATACCTTTCAGACCCCCCCGCCGCCGGAATTCGACCTGGTGGCGGTAGGCGATGTCATGCTCGATTATCTTACTTCTGAGAAGCTGCGGCGCTATGATCCCGGCTACCCTTTTGCCGCCATCGCCCCTGTTTTGAAACAGGGCGACCTGGTCTTTGCCAACCTGGAGTGCCCCATTTCGGACCGGGGCAAGCCGGTGCAAAAAACATACACCTTTCGCGCGCACACCTTTGCCATCGATGCGCTCACCGCCTCGGGGATAAACCTGGTTTCCCTGGCCAACAACCATATCCTCGATTACGGGACCGGCGCCCTGGAGGATACCCTGACCCTTCTTGAAGAGCACGATATCGCCTATGCCGGGGCCGGCCGGGACGAGGCGCAGGCCCGCAAGGGGGCAGCTTTTGAGATAAACGGCATCAAAACAGCGGTGCTGGCTTATTCCGGGGTTTTCAAGCATGTCTACCCGGCCTGGGAGGCCGGACCGGAGAAACCGGGAGCGCTTTATTATCGTGAGCGCGAACAGTTTATTGCCGATATCGAGAAGGCGCGCCGATGGGCCGATGTGGTGATTGTATCGCTGCACTTTGGAGATGAATATACCCACCGGGTCAACCGGGAGCAGCAGGAGACCGGCCGGCTGGCCGTGGACAGCGGAGCCGACCTGGTGCTGGGACATCACAGCCATGCACCCCAGGGCATTGAAATCTACAGGGGTAAGCCGATAGTCTACAGCCTCGGCAATTTCCTGTTCTATCCTTTTGCGAAAACGATCTGCAATGAAAGCTATATCCTCCGGGCCCGCATCGGCCGTAACGGTGTCGAAAGCATGCGCCTTCTGCCTGTCCTTCTCGGTGATAGCCAGCCCTACCCGGCAACGGGAGAAGAAGCGGTCCGCTTGCACGCCCTGCTCACCGGGCTGCTGGACGAACTTGACACATCGTGGGAAATTGACGGCGATGCCATAGCCGTTCTTACAGACCCCTGACATATCATTTATTTCTCCCAGCTCCTCCTTCAAAAAAGGGGCACATCCAAGGCTCCCCCTTTGAAAAGGGGGGGCCGAGGGGGGTTTTGCCGGTTTATTCTGTATTGTTTAAAAACCCGCTAAATTTATAACGTTGACACCCTGTTCAGAAAATAGATATAATTAACCCGGGTTGAGAAAAAATATTTACCCCGGGGGGGAAAGCGATGAAGATTTTACTGCTGGGCGGCTGCGCTGAAATGGCAGCGCCGCTGATCCCTCGCCTTCTGGCCGCGGCGGATGTAGAGCTGGTCACCCTGGCGGATCTGAATGAAGAACGGGTCCGCCGGCTGGCTGAAAACGAGCCCAGGCTTGCAGCATCCTGCGTGGACGCCTGTGACAGCGCTGCGGTTGTAGAGATGATGCGGGGGCACGATCTGGCGATCAGCTATATCGGGCCGTTTTACCGGTTTGAGCGCATCCTGGCCCATGCGGCGATAAAAGCCGGCCGGCCTTATGTTTCCATCTGCGATGACTACGATGCCTACCTGGACGTGATCACCCTCGATGCGGAGGCGCGGGATAAAGGGGTGAAGATTTTAACCGGCTTCGGCAACTCGCCGGGGATCACCCAGATCCTGGCCAAGAAAGGCTATATTTCCATGGCCGAACCCCGGCGCATCAACGTGCACTGGTGTGCCGGATCGGCCGAGTCTGTCGGTCCTTCCAACCTGGCCCATCTTTTTCATATATTCCACGGCACCACCCTGCAGTGGATGGAAGGCCGTGAAGTCCGCGTGAAAACCGGCCGCGGCAGAAAGGTGGTCGAATTTCCGCCGCCGGTCGGTAAAAACCCGGTTTACTATACCGGGCATGCCGAATCGGTCTCCCTGCCCCGCAACCTGCCCGGTCTTTCAGAGGTGACCCTGCACGGCGGGGTCAAACCTCCATACATCGTGACCCTGGTCAGGCTGCTCTCGGCGCTGCGCCTCACGGCTACACATAAGCGGCGCACCGCCCTGGCCCGGTTTTTTCACCGCATTGAGGACCGCTTCTCTGCTGCCGGGATTGATCGGTCGGTCGGTCGGGTTGACGTTTACGGCTTCGATGAAACCGGCCGGGAGCAGCACCGCGTCTATACCTATGCCGGGCATATCGCCGAGATCACCTCGATACCCTGCCTCACGGCGGCGCTCCGTCTTGGACGGGGCCGCTGGGATCACCTCCCGGGAGGGGTTTACGCCCCGGAACGGATTGTCGAAGACCCGGATGATTTTCTGCAGGAACTGCTCGAACGCGGCGTTGAAATTAATTTATAACCTACAGGCTTGAAGTTGACCGGCAAGAAGCAGCGGAAGTTGGATTTTGCTCAAGCGCATTAAAACGGTAGTGTGCATGGGGAATTTATAGTAAAATATATTATAAGCATTGCGCAATCAACTGTCGGTATTATGTCACTGGTTGGAGGTAAGTGTAGTGAATTATAAATTATGGGAGCTTCCCCTGGATGAACGGATTAAACTCGTCGAGGATCTATGGGATAGCATCGTGGAGGATCAACAGGCTGTTCCGCTTACTGCCGAACAAAAAGCCGAATTGGATCGGCGTCTTAACGCATACAAGGTTGATGGAAATCGTGGGAGACCAGCTGCAGAAGTCATAGCCGACATCAGACGTCAGCTATGACCACTACAGTTCTTATCCGTCCGGAAGCGGAACAGGATATAGCTGATGCCACGGTATGGTATGAAGCACAACATCGGGGATTGGGCCATAAGTTTCTTGACGAAGTTCACGCAATGCTCTTGAGTATTGCGGAAACTCCGTTGATCTACCCAAACGTTTATAGAAATACGAGGCGCGCCCTTATTCGTCGTTTTCCCTTTGGAGTTTATTATCGTGTAGAGGGTTCAAAAATAACAGTTTTTGCTGTAATGCATGGCAGCAGAAACCCACAAAACTGGAAGAACCGCATCTGACTGCCCAATAACCACATACAGTACCCTTCTAGCTTCCGCAAGGCCTAAAACGTGACAGTGGAGAGAGACAATTTTGTCCAGTCTGTTCCTTGTGGTTATCCGGGATATAGCTCCTCTTTTACGGTCTCTTGATCGAAAGTCTCTCCTTCAACTCTATGTGCATACTGCGTTGGTGTGCCCAACCCTGGAACAGGCGGTTTAAAAGGAAAGACCCCCCAAATTACGGGGAGCCTTGTGTATTAATGGTGCCGAAGGAGGGAATCGAACCCTCATGGGTGTAAACCCGCACGATTTTGAGTCGTGTGCGTCTGCCTGTTCCGCCACTTCGGCATGTTCCTGCGAAATCAATATTAGCACAAAAAACAGGCTGAAGCAAGGAATCGCGATCACTCACTTATAATCTTACCTAAGGGGGATCGGCTCACTCACGACGAAATCTTAC
>CAZPET010000084.1:0-7284 GCA_964585625.1 uncultured Syntrophomonadaceae bacterium | reverse complement strand
AGAGCGCCGATCCCCTGAACGCCGCCATTTCCGGCAGGTTATCTCCTGCGCGGGGCAAAGAGGGCTGGGAGTTACTTTGCCGGGCGCTGGCGGAGCTCCGCTCCCACGCCGCCGCTACCGGAGGCAGCGAAGACGGTAAAAATGATAAAAGCGTTCGCGAGCTGATCACCCTGGTCATGGACTGTAGCTACGACCCGATTTTGCATAAAAATTACCCGGATCAATATGACGAAAGAGCAAGAGGGATTGGGCGGCTGGCTGATAATGCCGCGCGTTACAACTCGCTGGGCGCATTCCTGGAGTCGCTGGCCCTGGATGAATCGCTCTTTACCGACGCCGCCGCATCCGGGCAGGTCAGCGGCGACCATCTTACCCTCTCGACCGTGCACAGCGCCAAGGGGAAGGAGTGGGAGGCGGTCTTCGTGATCGGCCTTAACGAGGGCAGCTTTCCCAGCCACCGCGCCGAAGATCAGGATCTGCCCGAAGAGCGCCGCCTCTTCTACGTGGCGGTGACGAGGGCGCGTCGCTATCTCTACCTGAGCACCTACTGGGAAGATTACCGCAGCTGGGGCCCGGTGACGGGAGCGCCGTCTCTCTTTTTGAAAGAACTGCCGCGGGAATGTTTTGAAGCAATCCTGGCTGAGCAAACGGGATTCGCAGGGCCCTGAGCGCCAAGCCGGGCCGCGGGGACCTGTTTTATAAAATCATACCGTAATTGTAAGGAGGGTGGATGAAATGACAAATGGCGCCGCTGCGGCAGCGGCCATCGCCCAGGCGATCAAGGCCAGCGGGGCGATCGTCAGGGTTGCGCCGGAGGATTTTTCCAGGATCGTCGATAAAGTGGATAAGCCCCTGGTGGTCATGTCCGTAGGGAGATTTCTGGGAACCAGATACCATTATTTGACCAGTTACAAAGGGCTCATATTTTATACAAAAAGCACAGAACAGCTCTTGTTGAAGGGAAGCACCGAGTTTGTGATCGCTAGAAGTATCTATATACCCACGTAGAACGGAAGCGTATTTACGTTCCGGGAAGCGTTGGCCATTCTGCAGCTGCCCGGATGAGAAAAGTGTTATTGGCAGGAGTTGAGGGATAATAATGATCATTCGGAGGTTTTCATGAAGATGCCGCCAAGCAACCTGTACGGACTGGCCACGGGGATTGGCAGTATGCCGTTTGCCGATCCAGATGACGCCCTGGACCTTATCTTTACATATTTCAAGGAGATTCCCCACTGGCCCCAGCTGCCGCGGCGCGGCCCCGGGGAGGGGCTGGCTCCGCAATATCTGGCTCCCCTTCTGAAACACGGCCTTATCGCGGTTCACCCAAACGGGACCCCTTACTTCTGCCTTGATGATCCGCAGTGGGAGAAGCGCTGCCTCGATTACTACGAGCTGCTGCTTGCCGGAGAGAGTGCGATCAAAAGCGGTGAATTTGCCTTTGCCGCGGAGAGCGCCGCCGGGTTCTACGCGTTTCTGGAGCGCTGTGCGCGGCAGCCCCTGGAAGCCCTTTACCTGAAAGGGCAGATTGCCGGTCCGATCACCGTTGGCTTCAGGGTTACCGATCCCGCGGGCAAACCGTCCTTTTATGATCCTACTTTAAGGGAAATTATCGTTAAAACCCTGGCTGCAGCGGCCTGCTGGCAGGTGCGGCAGCTGCAGGCCCTGGGCCGTCCGGTAATCATCTTCGTCGATGAACCCGGCCTTTACAATTACGGCAGCTCCACGGCGGTGGCGCTGGGCCGGCCGGAGATCGAGGCTTCCCTGGAGGAGATTTTCACGGCGGTCCGCTCCGCCGGGGGGATCACCGGGCTGCACAGCTGTGCCGGAACCGACTGGTCGCTCCTGACCGGGCTGTCGCTGGATCTGATCAACTTTGATGCCTATGAATATTTTCCTTCGCTGCTGGTTTACGGAGCCGTCCTGGACCCGTTTTTTGCCCGGGGGGGCGCCCTGGCCTGGGGCATCGTTCCCGCTTCGGATAAGGTTTTGCAGGAAGATCTATCTTCGCTGCAAAGGCTTCTGGAATCACAGATGGAGGCGCTGGTGAAACAGGGCGCCGGCGAGCCATATGTCCGGAGCCGCTATCTGATTACACCCGCCTGTGGAACCGGCACCCTCTCCAAAGCAGTGACGGAAAGGATCTACCGGTTAACCGCGTCCCTCGCGGAAAGAATATCTTAAAGGGAGTTGGCTTGATGAAAGAAGAAGAGGTAAAAGAGTTGATCATGGAGCTCTCCCGCGCTGTCGGGATATCCGGAAGCGAGGAGGGCGCCGCCGCGGTAGCCTCCCGCTACCTGGAGCGCTATACGACCCGGATGTGGCGGGATCGCCTGGGCAACCTGATAGCTTACAAGGAAGGAGAGAACCCCGGCGAGGAGCCCTTCTCGTTGGCCCTGGTGGCCCATGTGGATGAGATCGGGGCGATGGTCACCAAAATCGAAAAAGAGGGTGCGCTGCGCTTTACCGGCGTCGGCGGAATTGACCCCCGGATTCTCCCCGGCCAGCCTGTGGAGGTCTACGGCAAGACTCTCCTCAAGGGGGTTATCGGCGCCAAGGCGCCGCACCTGCTCTCGGAGAAAGAGCGCCGGGAGGAATTGAAGTTTGAAAATCTCTTTATCGACATCGGTTTGAGCAAAGAGCAGGCGGAAGCGCAGGTGCGCATCGGCGACCTGGTCTCCTTTGATGCGCCGCCCGTGGCTATGGCCGCCGGGAAAAGTCTCGCCGGAAAGTCGCTCGACGACCGCGCCGGCGTGGCCGCGCTGGTGATCTGCGCCGCGGAACTTGCCGCCGCCCGCCACCGCGCCAATATCTATTTTGTGGCCAGCGTTCAGGAAGAGGTCGGACTGCGCGGCGCCACCACCGCCGCCTTCGGCCTGGTTCCGGACCTGGCGGTAGCCATCGATGTGACCCACGGCGAAGCTCCCGGGCTGACCCCTCCCGATGTTTTTGAACTGGGCGGGGGGCCGGTGATTGCCGTCGGGCCCAATTATCATCCGGCCCTGGCCGGCCGTCTCGAAGAGGCGGCCCGCGATGACCGCTTTGCGGTCCAGCACGAGGCTGATCCCGCCGGTGCCGGCACCGACGCCTGGGCCATCCAGGTCTCGCGGGAGGGGATTCCCTGTGCGCTGCTGTCGATACCGCTGCGCTATATGCATACCACCGTGGAAATGCTGAGCCTGGATGACCTGAACAATACCGGGCGGCTGCTGGCCTCTTTTGCCCGCAGTCTCGATCGCCCGTACGTGGAGGGATTGGCATGTTTCTAGAAAAACTATCCAACCTGCCCGGTGTTTCCGGCAATGAAAAAGCGGTCCGCGAGGCGATCATCGAACAGCTGCAGGGTCATCCGCTGGAGTGGCAAACCGATACCATGGGCAATCTCCTGGTGCGTAAAAATGGGAGCTCTTCACGCTCCCGCCGCGTCATGCTTGCCGCCCACATGGACGAGGTCGGCCTCATGGTCGCCTCCATCGAAAAGAGCGGCCATCTGAAGTTTCGCCCTGTCGGCGGTATCGACAGCCGGGTCCTGGTCTCCAAAAGGGTGCGCGTCGGCGATGACGGTATCCCCGGGGTGATCGGGTCCAAGGCAATTCACCTGCAGAAGCCGGGCGAGCGGCAGAAGCCCTTTGAAGTGGATCAGCTCTATATCGATATCGGGGCAAAAAACAAGGAGGAAGCAGAGAAACACGTGCAGATCGGCACTTACGCTTCCTTTGACACGGAATGTATCTCCTTCGGTGACTGCTGCTTGCGCGGCAAGGCGTTCGACGACCGTGCCGGCTGCGCGGTCCTCCTGGAGCTGCTGCTGGAGAAGGGCGGCCCATCATTTGATGCCGCCTTCACCGTCCAGGAGGAGGTCGGCCTGCGGGGGGCGCAGGTGGCATCTTACACCCTCCAGCCGCAGCTGTCCCTTGCCGTTGAGGCTACCGCCGCCGCGGACACTCCCGACACCGGGGAGGAGCGCAGCGCTACCGTGCTTGGATCCGGTCCGGCAATCAGCTTCATGGACCGGACCCTTATCGTCGACCGGGAGATCTTTCAGGGCCTGATCGAGGCCGGCGAGAAAGCAAAGATCCCCTTCCAGTTCCGCCGTTTTACCGGCGGGGGCACCGATGCCGGGGCGATCGCTCTCAGCAGGGAAGGAGTCAAGGCCGGTGTGGTGGCGGTGCCCTGCCGCTACATCCACTCGCCCTGCAGCGTGCTTAAAGAAAGCGACCTGCAGCATACCGTCACCCTGGTGCGGGCTTGGCTCGAAGCGACGGCTTAAAAAATATATGACGAGGTGGCGATAAATTAAAATGGAAACTTTGATCAAAGAGTTGGTCGAGACATACGGCCCCTCCGGTGAAGAGGCGGCCGTAAGAGAGTTGATTGAAGAGAAGGTCAAAGGCAGCGTTGACCGCACCTTTACCGACAATTTAGGCAACCTTTTTGCCCTCCGGGAGGGGCCGGCCCCGCTGCTGATGTTCTCCGCGCACATGGATGAGATCGGGGTGATCGTCACCCATATTGACGACAACGGTTTCCTGCGCATCGCTCCCATCGGCGGCGTCGCCCCGCACCTGCTGGTGGGGCAGCGGCTGAGATTTGAAGACGGTGTTACCGGCACCGTTTACCATGAGAAGATCAAGGGGCTGAAGGAGCTGGACTGGCCGAAACTTTATCTCGATATCGGCGCCGCCGACAGCTCGGCAGCAAAAGAGCGCGTCCGCATCGGCGACATGGCCTGCCTGCACCAGCCATTTGTAAATTTGGGGGAGCGTTACATGGCCAAGGCGATGGACGACCGCATCGGCTGTGCCGTCCTCGTGGAAGCGGCCCGCCGGCTGCCCCCTTCCCTGCCGCAGGGAGTCTGTTTTGTTTTCTCGGTGCAGGAGGAGGTGGGACTGCGCGGCGCCACCACCGCCGCTTACCGGCTCCAGCCCGGCTACGGCTTTGCCGTTGATGTAACCTCGGTCGGCGACACCCCGGAGGCGCCGCTGATGGCGGTGAGCCTGGGCAAGGGTCCGGCGATCAAGGTGAAAGACAGGTCCGTGCTCTGCCATCCCCGGGTGCGCGACCTGATGATTGAAACAGCCGAGAAAAATAAGATCCCTTACCAGCTCGAGGTCCTGGAGCGCGGGGGGACCGATGCCGGGGCGATCCACCTTTCCCGTGAAGGGGTCCCCTCCGGCGCCATATCAATCCCCTGCCGCTATGTCCACGCTCCTTCCGAGATGGTCGATGCCGGCGATGTGGCACATGCGGTTACCCTGATCGAGAAGCTCGCCACCATGGCCTGGCCGCTCCCCGATTCCGGGACCGGGATATAGCAACCTTTTGCAGATTTTTAAGTGGTTATGCCCCCTGCTTGACGTTACACGCAGGGGGTATTCCCCGTCTTCCGGAAAGAGATTACTTTGATCCTGCTATAAGCGTATGATATACTCTAAAAAGAATTTTAGAAAAGAGCTTCCGGAGGAGGAAGGCTCATGGATAATGACAGCAGGAAGGCAGCCTTACAACGAGCCGGGGAATTAAAACAGACCGTCTTTGAATATGAGCAGGTTCTGCCCGGTATTCCGACAGGTTTTCAGCAGTGGCCCCGTATCTTAAAGGACCAGGAGCGGATCAAATCACTGTTCGGCGTCACCGATCGGGACTGGCAGGACTGGCGCTGGCATCTTAAAAAACGCGTTACCACCGTGGCAGACTTGAGGAAATACTTGCCTTTAAGTCCACAAGAGGTAGAAGAGATCGGGCAGACCGGATTGTCATACCGCTGGGCGGTTTCGCCATATTATCTCAGCTTAATCGATCCCGACGATCCTGCCGACCCCATCCGCCGCCAGGCCATCCCGTCACTTCTGGAGTGTGCCGATCACACCGGGACAAGCGATCCCATGGACGAAGAACATACCTCGCCCGCCCCGGCGGTGACCCGGCGCTACCCGGATCGCCTGATCGTCAACGTGACCAACCAGTGCGCGATGTACTGCCGGCACTGCCAGAGGCGGCGGAATATCGGTGAGAAAGACCTGGCCACCCCGCGCCGTGATCTCACGGCGGCGCTGGACTACGTCCGCAATAATAAAGAGATCCGCGATGTGCTTCTTACCGGCGGTGATGCGTTCATGCTCGGCAACAGCAGCATAGCCTGGCTGTTGGAGCAGCTCGACCGGATTCCCCATGTTGAGATCAAGCGCTTCGGGACACGCACCCCGGTGACGCTGCCTTACCGGATCGATGACGAGCTCTGCGAAATTCTATCCCGCCACCTGCCGCTCTATGTAAACACCCAGTTCAATCATCCGCTGGAAATAACTCCGGCGGCCCGGGAGGCCTGCTTCAAGCTGGCCCGGGCCGGCGTCTCCCTGGGGAACCAGGCGGTGCTTTTGAAAGGGGTAAACAATGACCCCTTTGTCATGCTCAAGCTGAACCAGGAGCTGCTGAAGATCATGGTCCGGCCCTACTATATTTTTCATCCGAAAAGAGTTAAGGGAACGGCCCATTTCTGGGTAAAGATCGAAGAGGGTCTGAATGTGATGGAACATCTCAGGGGGCACACCTCTGGACTGGCCATCCCCACTTACGTTCTTAACGTGCCGCGTGGTTACGGTAAAGTGCCCCTGTTGCCGCAGTATCTACTCTGGCTGAGCGATGACGAGGCTGTAATCCGGACATGGGAAAACCGGATTATCAAATACAACAACAGTGAAACGGGGGAGTGATCCGGGAAGCATCGATCAAGGCACCAGTCCTATTCCGGCTGCGGCACCGATTTTAACAGGAGCGGCATCTTCAAAGAGACATGGAAGAGGAATTAATTTATCTTAACGCTCTAAACCGGGTTTCTTTTTTGGGGCCGGCGCGCATCGCGGCTTTGCTGAAGCGCTGCGGTTCCTCCAGGGAGGCCTGGAGCGCCACCGCGGTCGGGCTTGACGATCTTCCCGAACTGAAGGGCTTTGTGGAGCGCCTGCTCGACGAGCGCCGCCGGATCGACCCGCAGCGGGAGTGGCAGCGGCTGCAGCAGCTAAATATTAACTGCCTTTCGTTAAATTCTCCCGATTACCCTCCCCTGCTGAAGCAGATCTCCCAGCCGCCGCCGCTAATTTACTGCCGCGGTGAATGGCGGGAATACGATAATCTGGCTGTGGCCATTGTTGGGAGCCGGCGCTGCACCTTTTACGGCAAGGAGGTGGCCTCCCGCCTGGCGGGAGACCTGGCCGCCGCCGGGTTTACCGTAGTCAGCGGGATGGCCCTGGGCATCGATACCGCGGCACATGACGGCGCCCTGGAGGC
>CAZPET010000083.1:1028-7296 GCA_964585625.1 uncultured Syntrophomonadaceae bacterium | reverse complement strand
CGACTCGACCGTAGGCGTCAAGAATGCGCCCCGCATCCTCGCCGCCCTCGGCTCGGCGGACAAGGAGCTCTTCTGGGTGGAGCGGTCCGATCACATGGTCACCCTGGATTACGACAAGGAACTGGTGTTTAAGCGGGCCGCCGATTTTATCAGGGAAAAAGCATCAACCTGAAGATCGGAGAGAAACCATATAGATTGGCAGCGATAAGGTGTTGCGGCAATTCAAAAGTATTACGGGTATACACTTGAATATGAGCATTTGCGTAAATTATTTCCGGTGCAGGGTGACAAGAAGTATGAAACCGAAGGATAAAACTTAATCCAAGGAGCTGTAGAGTAATGAAGAAACTGGTTGTAAATATGCAATTTGAACTGGAAGTACCCGATGACTTTGTGCTTCGTGAGCCGGGGCCGGATATGGGGGAAATGTTGTACGTTTCCGGTCAATATCTTGAACCCGACCTTACCTGGATGGCACTGGATGAAATAGTGGAAGACGGTTCATGGCAAATGATTTCGCCTGATGAGGATTTGCTTTACTCGATGCAGGAATATATTAAAATGGGCTCAACTGATATGTACATTGACAATGGCAATAATTCGTGAGCCTATAAACTCAAATATAAAGTGATCAAAAGGAATGGACAGAGATGAAGGAAATGGCCAAGAGGTGCTCTACTGCGCCTCCTGAGGTAGACTCCAATCCTACTGACTTGAGCGATCTTTTTGAATGGGGTAATTGGGTCGCCCAAAAATGCAAACTTACCAAAGCCGATTCTAAAAGATTACTTAGCGAACTGCGCAAGTCTAAGAAAAAATGATCCATATTGTCATATGATCGAGGCAATAGCAGAGGATATCTTGTGGGGAGGCCTGATTGATGAATAATAGTAAGCGAGACAAGCTCTGGGCAGAAGCAAAGAGGAAGTGCCGCCTGAATACGGAAACAGTACATATGGCCAAGGAAATGGGTTTAAACCCAAGAAGCCTTATTAATAATATCCCGAACGAGAAACAGCAGTGGAAGGCCCCTGTTCATGTCTGGATCCTCCACCTTTACCGATGACACCGTGCTGACGGTGGCGGTGGCTGATTCTATCTTACATAGTAAAGGCTATGCGGCTACGCTGAAGGAGTACGGCCGTCGTTACCCCGACGCAGGTTACGGGGGAGGCTTTATCCGCTGGCTTTTTGCGGAGAACTCTGAGCCTTACTACAGCTACGGCAACGGCTCGGCCATGCGGGTCAGCCCGGTAGGGTTTGCATACAGCACCCTGGAACAGGCGCTTGCGGAAGCGGAGCGCAGCGCTGCGGTAACGCACAATCATCCGGAGGGGATCAAGGGAGCCCGGGCGGTGGCCGCGGCGGTATTTCTGGCCCGGCAGGGCAGCGGCAAAGATGAAATCAAGGGCTACCTGTCCGCTCAAACAGGCTACAACCTGGCGCAGACGCTGAATCAGATCCGCCCGCACTACCATTTTGACGTCAGCTGCCAGGGCTCTGTGCCCCAGGCGATTATCGCTTTTCTGGAATCAGAAGATTACGAAGATGCCGTGCGCAAAGCCATCTCTATCGGAGGGGACAGCGATACCATCGCCTGCATCACCGGCGGCATCGCCCAGGCTTACTACGGTGTGATCTCGCCATTTATCGAGAAAAAAGTGCGGCAAATGCTGCCCCTGGATCTGCTTGAAGTAGTAGGTGCTTTCGAGCAGGCTTATATGACATAAAAGAACGGCTGCCACCGTAAGCGGGGCCGGATGCTAGAAACGGCCCCGCTCCATGGCGATTACTGTAAGCTGCTCGATCTTGTTCTGGGGCGGGGTATACAGTTCCCGGCGGCGCTCCAGGCGCAGCGCCTCGTCGGGGCACGCCGCCGCGCAGACACCGCAACCCAGGCAGAAGTCCGTGTCGATCACCGGGCCGTCGTCGTCATCCAAGGTGATGGCGCCGATCTGGCAGCTGTCCTCACAGGTGCCGCAGCCGGTGCAATTGTCCTTGTCGACGGCGGGGATAAAATTGCTCGGCTGGATGGATATGGTCCTGTATTCCTTGATCGCCTGCAGCGGGCCGCAGCAGCAGCCGCAGCAGTGGCAGATATAGGCCGGTTCGTCGATGACGTTGTCGGCCGTGAGGACCAAGCCCAGCTTGTAGCTGCGCTCCAGGTTGCGCAGCAGATCGTCCACCGTGGCAGCCCGGGCAAAACCGCGGCGCACCAGCCATTCGGCCGGTCGACCCAGGGAGGTGCAGATATCTTCCATGGGATAGCGGCAGGGCTTGCCCAGGTGGGAAGCCTTGTGCCGGCAGGCGCAGAGCGAAAGGCCGCCGCCCCCGGAGTCGCGGATGAGCTGGGAGGCCTTTTCATAGCTCAGCACCTCGGTCTCGACCAGCGCCGGGATCATACGTTCGTAGACCAGCGTTCTGAACAACCTGGTTTTGGAACCGAAAAGCTCCTCAGCCACGTCCGCATCGTGGAAGTAGCGTTCAAAGAGGTGCGCCAGTTCCCGCAGGTTGGCCCCGCCGGCGCGCATAAGCGTATATTCGAAAAAGCCGACGACCATGGGCGATAGCATGTAGTAGGTGGTGCCCTTGCGGGGGATATCGACCACCAGGCCCTTGCCGGCCATATTTTCCAGGATCGGGGCCAGCTCTTGTTCCCCCATGCCGGTCATCTCCACGATCTCGGCCAGCGGGCGCGGCTTCACCGGAAACTTGCTCCCTACCGCCGCTTCCGTCTCCGTATAGAGCAGCTTCAAGATCCCCATCAGGGTCTCGTTGATCACCGCTCCGATGGGAAACCTGCTCAAACGCTCCGCCAACGCCTGGTAAGCCTCTTCCTTTCCGTAAACGAGGTGCCCCATTGTATCTACCTCTCCCTTGCCTCTATTCGGGGGATAGCTCTGCGCGAGCGCCCCGGAGCTAGCCGACGCCTCAAAAATATCCCTAATTGGACCTTTTGTCAATAGTCTAAAAACGGGGGACATCGGGTTTAGACCTGCCGCCACGAATCCAACATATTTTACCTGAGTTGATGTCAAGAAGGCCCTGGTTCTGCCATTGCACTAATAAAAGGTTTAAGCGGTCTTCGTATGCAGGATGTATTTAACCTATTGAGAATAACACCAGGAGGTTAATCACCCGACACTTCGGTGTTCTCAATTGTATTAGTAGTGAAAGGGGGCAAAGCGATGGCGAAATCTTTGTTGCGTACGGACAAAGAGATCGCAGAAATATACGAGCGTCACAAATTGACAGTCTACCGTGTCTGCTTTGCTCTTATGAAGAACCCTACCGATACAGAGGATATCGTCCAAGACACATTCTTTCAGCTGATAAAGAAGGGTCCGGTTTTCGAAAGCGAGGAGCATGAAAAGGCGTGGCTCATTCGAACTGCGAGCAATTTATGCAAAAACGGTTTGCGGCACTGGTGGCGTAAATGTGAAAATTTGAAGGGCTATGAGAACCTGCGAGAAAACGAGAATATCGAAATCGACGATACATTCAACGTGGTTATTGGTCTGCCCGACAAATACAAAACGGTCGTGTACCTGTACTACTACGAAGGCTATACCAGTGTAGAGATTTCAAGGATTCTTGGCAAACCGCAGTCTACAATCCGTAACCATCTGCATGAGGCGCGAAGCGTCCTCCGAGAAAAATTAGGAGGTGATTTCAATGAAGAATAAGCGAATCATTGATTCATGGAGTAAAATCAAGCCGGACAGTGCCGCTGATGCGCGTATGCTAAACGCAATTCTTGCCCGTAATCGTTCTAGAAAAACTGTAAGGGAAAGGGTGTATACTGTGAATAGAGCACACAATTGGAAGCGGTTGGCTCCCATTGCCGTCTGCCTGGTGTTGGCAATAGCTATGGCCATACCGTTTCTGAACCGGGGCGGAGGCGACTTCGACCTCAAACTGTCCAACGGAGTCAAGGTAAACTATGTAAATAGCCCTCCTGCTATACCAAACAAAGCAGACCTGGTGTGGCTAACCGAAGATGAACTTTTTGCGGCGAATATCTGGGGTTATGAAATAGTTGCTTTTGAAGGCACCGTAAAAGAAGTCCGCAATATCGCCTGCGACTACAACGGGCGCAAGGACTACCGTGCAATTGCGACTATTGATGTCAGCGAGGTATTGCGCGGGCGCCTTGAGGCAGGAAATACCGTGACTGTCCTCTTGCCCGCGCCGGTAGGTACTAACTTGCAAGTTGAAGATACGGGCGTATCTTCCCTGATAACCGCAGGAACAACGGGTATCTTTCTACCGATTAAGTATGACGAAAGTTCAATTCGCGAAGAGAACGGCCGGACGCTGGCCCTGCTTGATCTTGCCGATTACGGGTTGCCCGATGGTGAGCGCTGGATGTTTATCGAGACAGCAGACGGCCTGGTGTATTGCCGGGATGCTTATCCTTCTTTTGCTGAAGCAGAAGAGCTGAAGGATGTGAAAGAAACCATTCTTTCCAAAATCAAAGGTAAGCAGTAGGGACGGACCTTGTTGCTTGATGTGAGTCAGGGGACGGTGACTTTGTGAGTCAGGGGACGGTGACTTTGACTCACCAAAAAGCCCAAGCCCTTTAAATAATGTTCCTGCTTATTCCGGCGATCCGCTCAAATTGCCGATGAATGCCCCGGAGGGGTCAGGTCTTGAAATATAAGATTTCTTGATTATCAATTAAGACCTGACCCCCTCTTGCTGTTGTATGTTAAAATAAAGTTAAAATATATGTAGTTGCCATAATGCTGGCAGGTGATGAAACATTATAAAGGGCGTTCATGTTCAGACAAAAAACAGGTATTTATACTTTACGGCACTGATTGGCCTCGGTTTTCTTTGGACGGGTACGGCGTATATTGCCCAGACTTACCGGATGCTCGGGCTGCTGGATGGAGGAACGGTGAACCTGCTGGTCTGTGGAGTTTACTATGTCTGTCAGGCGGCTGGCATTGGCGCTGCCGGGCTGCTTTTTGCCAAACGCACGGCCCTCGCGGGAGGACGGGCGCTCCCTTTGTGCGCTTCTGTCGTCGCGCTTATGTGCACAGCTGCGTCCCTGTTTGGATCCAGTTTGGAGATTGTTATCGCCACCGGCGCACTGCTTAACATAGCAATTGGGGTGTTATCCGGCTGCTATCTGACAAGGCTTGCCACTAATTTGCCGCAGCAGCGCCGTGGGCTGGTGTTTGGCGGAGCCTACGCCTTTGGCAGCATCGGCACATGGCTTTTGTCCCTGCCGATGGGCGGACGCTTCCTGTGGCACGGCGGCAGCTTCTTCGCCATAGCCGCGCTCGCAGCGGCGTCGCTATTGCTTCTGCGGTGGCTCTCGCCGCTCCCGGTAAGAGGAGGCGGCGGATACTTACGGGCCGGCTTTCATACGAAGGCCATTTGGCTTGCGGCGGCGGTGCTCTTTCTGCTGTCGATGGAAAACACGCTTGGCTTTGCTTTCCCGCTCCGGGGCGCGGCGGACAGCGTATACATAGAGTTCACCCGCATATTTTATGGCCTCGGTCTGCTTATTGCCGGGCTTGTCAGCGACAAAGACCGCCGGTGGGGTGCAATCTGCTGTCTGGCGGCGCTGGCGTTCCCCTTTGCAGCGCTGGCGCTCGGCAGCAACGTCGCCGGAGAAACCGTCATTTGGGTGCTGGCTTATCTGTTTTTAGGCTTCTGGTCGGCATACCGTATCCTTGTTTTCTCAGACATCTCCGGCAAGTCCGGGCTGCCCGTCTTTGCTGTGTTCGGGCTGCTGACCGGCCGTCTCGGAGAGGCGGCGGGTACACTCGGTGCGGGTCTATTCACCGGTGCGCCGCTCGTTGTGCTTTCCGGCACGGTGTTCGTGCTGGTGATTGCGCTTTTCTTCCCGCTGTATCAAAAGCTGTACAATACCGTTACAAGCCCGGAGGAGGCGGAGAAGCGCCGGCTGACCGAGTATGTGAGCCGCTTCGGCCTGTCGGCCAGAGAACAGGAGGTTTTTAGTCTTATCATTCAGGGCATGTCCAACACGCAGATTGCCAGCGATCTGTATATCACCGAGAGTACGGTTAAGTTCCACGCCGGTAACATCTTTAAAAAGACCGGACTCGGCAGCCGCCGGGAGCTTATTGCCGATTACAGGCTGGGCGGCAAGGGCTGATATATCGTTTGTTGCAGCATGAAACTTGTTTTTGCGGACATGTCTTTACCTCCCGTTTATGCAATACCACATTATTTATAGATGTACCCCTGTATCCCTTTTTCATAGAGGTCGTAGCCGTCATCCGGAACAGGC
>CAZPET010000083.1:0-1018 GCA_964585625.1 uncultured Syntrophomonadaceae bacterium | reverse complement strand
AGATTGGCGTATTCGTCACGGTGGAGGTCGTATTTGTCATAAAAGCCAAGGTCTGCACGGTAAATATCTCCCGTCTCGGTATCATAAAGGCGGTCATAGCCAAGTCTTGCATCGCTTCTTTTCTGTGATAAGGCGTCGATGGGACGCTGCCGGTTATGCCAAGCCTGACTATAGGCATCTGCCGACTGCGAAAGCATTTTCCCTATTTCCAAAGCCAGTTTTGTTCCTTCATCAATCCGCCGCACTCCTTGTTGGATGTAGCTCTCCGCATATTGGAAGCTGGACAAAGATTCGGAAAGCTCATCCTGAAGCAGATAAAACTCGTCGGCCGGTGCGGAGATTCCCGTGATAAAGTACATAACGTAGTAACCGGCATCGACATCATACATATAGGAGGTCATGGCATCTGCCACTCCCGCAGCGAAAAGCCCTTCACAGGGGACATCGTTCTGTGTAAACAGCACCCTCACAATAGAATCATCCGCGCAATTAGCGGCGATGGGCGAATTGCGCGGTGTGCTCTCCATGATTTCCAGCTCGCCAAAGATGGGGAAGTTATGCACTACGCCGTACTTTGCAGCATAGGAAGTGTAATCGTTGAAGGTGTAGAAAAACTGCTCGGTAGTGGCCGGCGCGAGAACTAAGGCATCAGCAAATACCTGAGCACCACCATAACCGCCGTACTTCAGATAGGTAGCCCATGCGTCCTTGCCAGCGTTGCTTTTCAAAAAATATTTCATGTTGCCATAGAAGAAAATTTGCCTTGCGGGATTGTTTTGGTCATAGGCACGGAATCCAAAATTCTCATATTCATCCACCGGTTCCAGCGTCCAGCCTGCGGGCAGGTCCATGCTAAAAAAGCCGCCATCATACGGCTTTAAGTCAAGTTTTACCTCCGGGACAGATTGTATGTTCAGCGGCAAACCGCCAGAGACAACCGGCTGCTTTCCACCTGGCGCTTCTTGATTGGTTACCACACCCTCGCAGCCGGACAAGCACAATGCCGCCAGCGCAGCGA
>CAZPET010000082.1:0-7352 GCA_964585625.1 uncultured Syntrophomonadaceae bacterium | reverse complement strand
CGGCGGCCTGCGTGTTACCGATGACGAGACGATGGAGGTGGCCGAGATGGTCCTGATGGGCAACGTCAACAGCCGCATTGTCAGCTTGCTGAACCGGTGCGGCGCCAGTGCCGTCGGCCTCAGCGGAGCAGATGCCGGCCTCTTCCAGGCCGTGCGTAAACCGCCGTTTACCCCCGGCGCTTCTCCCGGAAAAGTTGTGGACCTGGGGAGAGTGGGGGAGATCAACCGGGTTGATACGGCGCTGATCAAGATACTTAGCGAGAGCGGCTATATTCCGGTGGTATCTCCTATCGGGTCCGGTCCCTCCTGGGAGAGCCTGAATATTAATGCGGATCATGCGGCCGGCGAGCTGGCCGGGGCGCTGCAGGCGGAGAAGCTGATCATCCTCACCGATGTCGAGGGGGTCTACCGGCAGACGCAGGCAGGCTTGAAATTCATTTCCAAGATAATGGAGAAAGAGATCCGCGACCTGGTAGAGGAGGGGCAGATCAACGGGGGGATGATCCCCAAGGTTGAGGCCTGTTTGCGGGCCTTGAATAAGGGCGTTGCCCGCACCCATATTATCGATGGTCGCCGGGCGCATGCTTTGATCCTGGAGATATTTACGGATGCCGGGATCGGAACGATGGTCACATTATAGAACAATTTTTCAGACTCCCCATCCCGATGGGGACAGATCTATTAAAGAACGAATATTGCACTGGGGGAGAGTATGATGACCGCGGTAGAGCAACTGGAAGCCAGGTATATCATGAATACCTACAACCGGCAAGAAGATTGCACCCTCTTTCTGGTGAAAGGAGAGGGTTGCCGGGTTTGGGATAATAAAGGGAAGGACTATCTAGATTTTGTCGGCGGTCTGGCCGTGAATCTTTTGGGCCACTGCCACCCGGATGTGGTTGCGGCGATCTGCAGCCAGGCAGGAGAGCTGATTCACGCCTCAAATCTATACTATACCCGGCCGCAGGCCGAGCTGGCCCGGATACTGGTGGAGCATTCCGCGGGCGATCAGGTTTTTTTCGCCAACAGCGGCGCCGAAGCCAACGAGGCGGCAATCAAGCTGGCCCGCAAGTATCACCATCCGGGGCGTCACAAGATCATAACGGCCAGGCATTCTTTTCACGGGCGCACCCTGGCCACGGTTACCGCTACGGGGCAGCGCAAATACCAGCGGGGCTTTGCGCCGCTGCCGGATGGTTTCTCATACGCTCTTTTCAATGACCTGGCCTCTTTTGAGCAGCTGGTGGACCGGGAGACGGCGGCAATTATGATCGAACCGGTGCAGGGAGAGGGCGGGATCCATGTTGCCGCCCCCGCTTTTATCCGCGGGTTGCGGGAGCTTTGCGACCGCACGGGGATGCTGCTGATCTTTGATGAAGTGCAGTGCGGGTTGGGGCGCACCGGGAGGCTGTGGGCTTACGAACACTATGGTGCGGCGCCCGACATCTTTACCACCGCCAAGGGGCTGGGGGGCGGGATGCCCATCGGGGCGATGCTGGCCCGTTCCGGGGTGGCCGAGGTTTTCAAACCGGGCGATCACGCCTCCACTTTTGGAGGGAACCCGGTAGCCTGCCGGGCGGCGCTGGCGGTGTTGAACATATTGCTGAAAGAATCTTTCCTGGAGCAGGTGCATGAGAAGGGCCGGTTTTTTATGGCCGGCTTGCGCCGCCTGGGTTCATCGTTTCCGGATCTGGTCGGCGAAGTGCGCGGCCTCGGCCTGATGGCCGCCCTGGAGCTGCGCGAGCCGCTGGCCGGGCCGGCGCAGCAAAGCTGCCAGGAAAAAGGGCTGCTGGTAAATGCTATCGGAGATAAGATATTGCGTTTTTTGCCTCCCCTGATCGCCGCCGAAGCGGAACTGGACCAGGCCCTGGCGATCCTGGAGCAGGTGCTGGCCGGACTGCTTTAACTGACAAAAAAGGGGCTGCCCCGCTGAACCGGGGAGCCCCTCAGTAACTGCCGTTTTTGATTACTTGCCTGCCTGCTCGGCGGCTTTTTTCTCCTCTTCTTCCCGGAGGACGCGGCGCAGGATTTTACCGACCATTGTTTTCGGCAGCTCCTCCCGGAATTCAACCAGCTTGGGCACCTTGTATGCGGCAAGGTTGGCCTTGCAGAACTCGATGACCTCTTCTACGGTAAGTTTCTCCCCCTCCTTGAGGACGACATAGGCTTTCAAGGTTTCACCGCGATAGGGATCCATGATCCCGGCCACGGCGGCCTCCAAAATTTTCGGATGGGTAAAGAGGACCTCCTCGATATCCCGCGGATAGATATTGTAGCCGCCGGCGATAACCATATCTTTTTTCCGGTCTACAATATAGGTATAACCTTCTTCGTCCAGCTTGGCGATATCTCCGGTGTAGAGCCAGCCGTCGCGCAAGCTGTGCTTTGTCTCATCGGGCATGTTATGGTAGCATTCCATCACCTGCGGACCACGGACGCACATCTCTCCGACTTCACCGATGGGCAGTTCTTTTTTGCCTGTTTCTATATCCATGATTTTAACCTCGGTATCGGGGAAGGGGAGACCGATACTGCCGATAATGCTCTTGCCGAAAATGGGGTTGCAGTGAGTTACCGGGGATGCCTCCGAGAGCCCGTATCCTTCTACCAGTTTGCCGCCGGTATTCTTTTCGAACTGCCGCTGCACCTCGACCGGCAGCGGCGCGGCGCCGCTGATGCAGATTCTAATCGACTTGACATCGTGTTTATGCAGATCGGGGGCATTGTTGATCGCCACATACATGGTCGGCACACCGGGGAAGAGAGTCGGTTTCTCTTTATCGATCGTCTTGAGCACATCCTCAAGAGCAAAGCGGGGCAGCATCACCGCTTTGCAGCCGGAAAACAGCGGCATGTTCAGCACGGTGGTCATCCCGTAGCTGTGAAAGAAGGGCAGTACCGCCAGGACGATCTCTTTGCCTTCTTCAAGATCTGTGCACCAGTGTTTTACCTGCAGGGCGTTGGCCAGAAGGTTGCGGTGCTGCAGCACAGCTCCCTTGGATACGCCGGTGGAGCCCCCGGTATACATGTAAACCGCTCTGTCCTCGGGCAGCACCTCTACCGGTTGCGGTTTTTGCCCTGACCTGGCATTGATCAAATCTAGAAAAGTGTAATCTTCAGCGGCCAGTTTCACCCGGTCGCCTTCCTTTTTTTCTTTGACCACGGTATAGAGAAAGCGCAGCATTCCGGGAAAATAATCCTTGATATTGGTTACAATAATATTTTTCAGGCCGGTTTGCGGTTGGATCTCTTTGATTGTATTGTAAAACCGGGTCATGGTGATGATCGTCTCCGCCCCGGAGTCATTGAGCTGGTAACTGAGTTCACGGGCCACATACATGGGGTTGCAGGGGACCACGATTGCACCGATGGCATGAGCGGCATAAAAAGCGATCGGAAACTGGATACAGTTGGGCAGGTGAATGGCCACCCGGTCGCCTTTTTTAATGCCCAGCCCTTCGAGGGCGGCGGCAAATGCATCGACCAGCGACAGGAGCTCCTTGTAGGTTAACACGCGGCCCATAAAAGAGACGGCCTGGTTGGCCGCATAACGCTCGGCAGTCTGTTTAAACATGTTGTAAAGGGAAACCTTGGGATAATCAATGGTGTGGGGCACTGCAGGCTCATAACTTTTCAACCAGAATTTTTCCATACTTTAGCCTCCTTTTTGAAGATATAATTTTCCGGGTTAATGTTTGGATTAAAGCAGTAAATAAAAAATACGCACCTCCTTGGAAACGGGATTAAAAATTTACGCTCCGGCAACCGGCTGTGAAAGGCCTGTCTTTTCGAAACGCCCGCGCAGTTGCCATCAGAGTATAATATTCTGCATCATTTAAATAATTCCTGCAAGGTTATATTTTCCGAAGATAAAATTTAAAAAATTTATTCCTACAATACTTCAATAAAAAACCACACAATCATTCCGGTCTCCAAAATCAGTTTTAAAATGATTCCACTCCAGAAACCGATCACCGCGCCCAATCCGGAGCGCAGGGCGGTGTTGGACTCGCGGGTAAATATCAGCTCAAGCAGCACCGCTCCGGCAAAAGGACCTACCAGCAAGCCTATGGGGAAGAAAAAAAGTCCGACAACCAATCCGAGGAGAGCACCAAAAACAGCAGCCTTTGAAGCGCCAAAATAACGGCTGCCCAGGGCCGTGGCCAGGTAATCAACGCCCATCACCGCGGCGGCAAGCAGCCCCTGCAGTAGAAAAAAGACCCAGTTCAACTTTTCAAAACCGGTCATAAACCCGAAAATGAGCATCCCCAGCCAGATTAACGGAGATCCCGGCAGCACCGGGGCGAACGTCCCCACGATACCTGCCGCAAAAAAGAGGGAAGCGACGATGAAAGCGGCGATGATCATTGAGACCACCTCTTTGTTTTTTAATGATGTCTGATTGTGTTATATCATAACATATATTTCATAATGAGCTGAAAAATAATGGCATGGTAAAGATAATTTGTTTCACCCAAGGAGGAAGGCCATGAAAAAGCAGTTGCCGGCGCTGGTTTGTGTTTTTTTACTTTTTATACTCTGCAGTTGTTCTTTCCTGGAGCGAGGGCCGCAATCTTCTCCCGAAAAATTGATGGAGGCCTACCTGGAGGCTTTTCAAAAGAATGATTTTGAAACCATGCTCCGTTTTACCGCTGAGCTTGAGGAGAGTGAAGAAGAGCTCGCCTATTTGAAGAATTTCATTCAGATGATCGAACTGGAAAAATACAGCATTGCACAGGTAGATTATCTTTCTGAAAGCGAGGCCACGGTTAAAGTTAATCTGACTTTGCGCTTGATGGGGCATGAGAAGACACAAACAGACAGCGTCAGGGTAGTGCGTAAAGAAGGCAAGTGGTTTCTTCGGGAGGGAATCCTTGACGAGAAGTAAAGAAGAAGGACCACGGCTTGATTGTGATGAGTATTGGAACGGAAAGCTTTAAAAAATAATGTGAAAATAGTATAATGAGACATCGAGAGGGGAGGCCTGCAGATTGGAAGATTGGCCTGCAATAGTACTCAATCATATCTCCGATGCCCTTTTTATCACAGACCGGTCTCACAAGATCACCTGGTTAAACGGGCATTCCGAAGAGATCTTCGGCATTGCTTTGGACGGGGTCCGGGGTAAATCCCTGGCCGAGGTGACCGGTATTCATCAGATCTCTCCCCTGCTGGATGATCTTTTGGAACGGAGAGTTTCCCGTGAATCTATCTTTGAAAAGGCCGAGGTTACCGTCAAACACAGCGGCAAACGTTATTACTTCAAGATAACCGTATCACCGGTTCAAGATGAAACCGGTTTTGCAGGAGCGCTGGTTCAGCTGACCGACATTACCCGTTTTTACGAGATGGAGAAATTCAAGGATGATTACATCTCCATTATCTCGCATGAGTTTCGCACTCCCCTCACGTCGATTGTATTGGGCGTGGAGATGCTGCGGGAAGGGATGCTTGGAGATCTGAACGACCGCGGCCGGGAGATATTTACGGCAATCGGCGGTGACTGCCAACGCTTGACGAAGCTGGTGGACAACCTGCTGGAACTTTCCCGGATCGAATCGGGGACGATCTATATCCAGGCCGAACCGGTCGGAGCGGCGGACCTGGTCCGCGAAGCGGTGCGGCCGCTGCAGATACAGGCTGAAAAAAAAGGCATTGCCCTGATTACAGATCTTCCCGCCGCACTGCCCCCGGTTGCAGCCGATTTCAACAAGGCGGTCTGGGTTCTGACCAACCTGATTGGGAACGCCTTGCGCTATACTGAAGCCGGAGGGACGATCACCATCAAAGTTGAAGTGGGAAGCAGGCGGCTCTATTTTTCCGTCCAGGATACCGGGTGCGGCATCCCCGGGGAATACCAGGACCAGATCTTTCAAAAGTTTATCCAGGTGCGCGGTCCGGCGAAGAAAAAGGGTGGGGCCGGCCTCGGGCTGGCCATTGCCAGGGAGATCGTGACCGCTCACGGCGGCGAGATTTGGGTCGAAAGTGAAGTCGGCAAAGGTTCAACCTTTACCTTTTCATTTCCGCTTTTTCGCCGCGAGGGAATGCTCGGTTAACCTGCGGCGAAGTCAAAGAAGGAGGTAGTTACATGGGGAAAAGAATTCTACTAGTCGAAGATGAAAAAAACATTATTTTGGGTGTGCGCACCTGCCTGGATGCGGTCGGATACGAGGTCGAGATCGCCGAGAACGGGGAGATCGCCCTGGAAGCGGTGCGCCGGAGGAAACCGGATCTAATCCTGCTGGACCTGGTTATGCCAAAATTTGACGGATTTGAAGTCCTTGATAGTTTGAAAAATAATCCGGGGACCAGGGAGATCCCCGTGGTTGTCCTTACTGCAAAAGCGGGAGAGGAAGATCGTCAGCGAGCGATAAAGCTGGGGGCTGATGCTTACATGACGAAGCCGTTCCGGCCCCAGGAGCTTTGGGATATCCTGAAAAAATTCCTTCCGGACGATGAGAGCCATTAATAATTGCTGTAAGATACGGGGCACTCCTTTGAAGGGTGCCTTTCATTTTCAAGCGGGTGAAGAGATGAGCGCAGGCTGCAGCGGCCGCCATAAAAGAAAAATTGTCATTGCTCCGAATTCATTTAAGGGTTCACTCGGAGCCCCCGAAGTTGCCACGGCTATTGCCGGGGGTGTCAGGGCGGCTTGCCCCGAATGGGAAGTAGTTTCGCTGCCCCTGGCTGACGGAGGTGACGGGACCACGGCCTGTATTGTCAGCGCCACAGGGGGGCGCCTGTTCAAGAAAAACGTAACCGGCCCCCTGGGCAATCCGGT
The DNA here is from genome assembly GCA_964585625.1 of uncultured Syntrophomonadaceae bacterium. GTDB lineage: Bacteria > Bacillota > Dethiobacteria > DTU022 > DTU022 > JAAZIN01. Next base: position 571 of record CAZPET010000082.1, on the reverse strand, counting down.
CGAAGGCTCCTGGGGCCTTACCGGCGACGGCACTACCGCCGTTGTCGAAGTGGCTTCGGCATCGGGGATGGCCCGCATGTCCCGGCAGAGCCTCGATCCGATGCGGGCCACCAGTTACGGGACCGGGGAGCTGATCCTCGCAGCTCTGGAGAGCGGCTGCCGGCGGCTTTTCCTTGGACTGGGCGGCAGCGCCACCAACGATGCCGGGGCCGGCATTCTCCAGGCGCTGGGGGTTGAACTGCTGGATCAAAAGGGCAGGCAACTTGGTTTAGGTGCTGCATCTTTGAAGGACTTGTCAAAGATCTCTCTTGAGCATATATCGCCGCGCCTGCGCGGGGTGGAGCTTCTTTTGGGATACGATGTGGAGAACCACCTTTACGGTCTCGAAGGAGCGGCTTACATCTATGCGCCGCAAAAAGGAGCCCTGCCGGAGCAGCTGCCCCTGCTGGATCAGTGCCTGCGTCATTTTGCCGCCGTGGTGGAGAAGGATCTGGGCGTTCAGATCGGCGCCCTCCGCGGCGGGGGCGCCGCCGGCGGGATCGGCGCGGGGCTGGCCGGGGTCCTCGGGGGG